>JAGAPB010000099.1 GCA_017847995.1 Oscillospiraceae bacterium | reverse complement strand
GCTCTACCATTACCAACCAAACCGTCACCTGGACAAGCTCGGATAGCGCCGTGGCCACTGTTTCGAACAGCGGCAAGGTAACTGCCCAGAAGGAGGGCACCGCCACCATCACCGCGGCTTTGGCCAACGGCCAGAAGGCTACCTGCAAGGTAATTGTTACCAAGGAAAAGGTGCCCGTGACCAAACTCACCCTGACCCCCGCCAGCATGAGCCTTGAGATCGGTGTGAACGCATCTGTTTCCGCCGCCGTGGAACCCAATAACGCCACCGACAAGACCCTCACCTGGGTCAGCTCCAATACCGCTGTGGCCACGGTGGACAACAACGGCAGGGTAAGCGCCGTGGGCGAAGGCTCCGCCACCATCACCGCCACCACCAAGGATGGCAGCAACATCAAGGCCACCTGCGAGGTAACGGTAAAGGCCGCTGTGGTAAAGGCCACCGAAGTGACCCTTTCTGCTCCCACCCTCAGTCTGGAAGTGGGGCAAAGCGGTTCGTTGACTGCCACCGTAAAGCCCGATAACGCCACCGATAAAACCGTCACCTGGACCAGCGACAACTCGGCGGTTGCCACGGTTGACAGCAGCGGCAACGTTACCGCCAAGGGCGAAGGTACCGCCATCATCACCGCCACCGCCAAGAGCGACAGCAACATCAAGGCCTCCTGCACCGTAACGGTAACGGCGGCACCCCCTGCCAATGTTCCTGTAACAGGTGTAACCCTTGACCAAAGCAGCATCAGCACCACCATGGGCGGCAGCGCCAGCCTGAGCGCCACCCTTTCGCCCGCCGATGCCACCAACAAAAATGTGACCTGGAGCAGCTCCAATGAATCGGTCATCAAGGTGGACAGCAACGGCAGCATCACCATTGTGGGTGTGGGCAACGCTACCATCACCGTAACCACCGAGGATGGCGGTCATAAGGCCACCTGCAGCATCTCGGTTTCCGAGGCGGCCTCTTCATCCGACCCCGCACCCCAAACCGAACCCTAATAGAAAACGCTCCCGAGAAAAACTTGGGGGCGTTTTTTTCTTGCCTAACAACCTTTTTTGGATTATAATTTTCCTTATCTTTGGAATATCATCTCGTCCGTTTTTGGACCGAGGAGGGAATAGAAGTTTGTTTAAAATCGTTGAAAAAAGAGAATTGAACCAGTCAGTGACACTGATGTCCATCAAGGCCCCCTTTGTGGCCCGCAAGGCACAGGCCGGCCAGTTTATCATCTTCCGTGTGGATGAGCAGGGGGAACGTGTACCCCTGACCATCGCCGACTATGACCGCGAGCGGGGGACCGTCACCATCATCTTCCAGAAGGTGGGCCGCTCCACCATGCTGCTGGGCGAAAAGAATGTAGGGGATACCATCCCCGACTTCGTTGGCCCCCTGGGCAATCCCACCCATTTTGGCGAGGTAAAGAAAGTTGCCGTTGTGGGCGGCGGCGTGGGCTGCGCCATCGCCTATCCCCAGGCCAAGACTTTGCACGCCATGGGGGTACAGGTTGACCTTATCGCCGGTTTCCGCAGTAAGGATATTGTCATCCTGGAAGAGGAGATGAAGGCTGCCAGCACCAACCTGCACATCACCACCGATGACGGCACCTACGGCGAAAAGGGCTTTGTTACCGACAAGCTCCGCAGCCTCATCGAGGCCGGAAACCGCTATGACCTGGTCATCGCCATCGGCCCCGTGCCCATGATGAAGTTTGTCTGCACTGTCACCAAGGATTATGAGATCCCCACTCTGGTCAGCCTCAATCCTATTATGATCGACGGCACCGGCATGTGCGGCGGCTGCCGTGTTACCGTGGGCGGCCAGACCAAATTTGCCTGTGTGGACGGCCCCGACTTTGACGGCCACCAGGTCGATTTTGACGAACTGATGAAGCGCAATGCTACCTACCGCAAGCGGGAACAGCATGACCGCGAACATCCTTGCCGTTTGACCGGGGAGGTGCGCTGAAATGGCAAACATGCAACCCAACAAGACCCCCATGCCCGAACAGGACCCTAAGGTGCGTGCCCGCAACTTTGGCGAAGTGGCCCTGGGCTATACCGAAGAGATGGCCCGCAGCGAGGCTGCCCGCTGCCTTAACTGCAAAAACCGCCCCTGCGTGGCCGGCTGCCCTGTCAACGTCCACATCCCCGAATTCATTGCCAAGGTGGCGGAGGGCGACTTTGCCGCTGCCTATGAAATCATTGCCGAAACCAACAGCCTGCCCGCCGTGTGCGGCCGTGTTTGCCCCCAGGAAAGCCAGTGCGAATCCAAGTGCGTGCGGGGCATCAAGGGTGAGCCCGTGGCCATTGGCCGTTTGGAACGCTTTGTGGCCGACTGGCACATGGCCAACGGAGGAGTGAAAACCCTCACTCCTCCCCAAAATGGACACAAGGTAGCCGTTATCGGCGCAGGCCCGGCAGGTCTTACCTGAGCGGGCGACCTGGCCCGTCTGGGCTATGCTGTTACCGTGTTCGAGGCCTTCCACGTGGCCGGTGGTGTGCTGATGTACGGCATCCCCGAGTTCCGCCTGCCCAAGGCCATTGTGGGCCGCGAGGTGGCAAACCTGAAAGCCATGGGTGTTACCATTATGACCGATATGGTCATGGGACGCGTTCTTTCGGTGGATGAGCTGTTTGAACAGGGCTACGAGGCTGTGTTCATCGGTTCGGGTGCAGGGCTTCCCAGCTTTATGAACATCCCCGGCGAAAGCCTGATCGGTATCTTTTCGGCCAATGAATTTTTGACCCGCACCAACCTGATGAAGGCCTATCTGGAAAACTACGATACCCCCATCCGCCGCGGCAACCGTGTTGCCGTTGTGGGCGGCGGCAATGTTGCCATGGATGCCGCCCGCTGTGCCATGCGTTTGGGCGCTGACGAGGTTTACATCGTCTACCGCCGCAGCCTGGAGGAAATGCCCGCACGTGCCGAAGAGGTCCACCACGCCATGGAAGAGGGCATTCAGTTCAAGGTGCTGTGCAACCCCGTTGCCGTGCTGGGTGACGAGGACGGCCAGGTAAAGGGCATCGAATGCCTGGAAATGGAACTGGGCGAACCCGATGCCTCGGGCCGCCGTCGTCCCATCGCCAAGGAAGGCTCCAACTTTGTGCTGGATGTGGACACCGTCATTATGGCCATCGGCACCTCCCCCAACCCCCTCATCCGCTCCACCACCCAGGGGTTGGAGGCCAACAAGCGTGGCTGTCTGATCGCCGACGAAACCATGAAGACCACCCGTGAGGGGGTCTACGCCGGCGGTGACGCCGTAACCGGCGCCGCCACCGTCATCCTTGCCATGGGCGCAGGCAAAACTGCCGCCAAGAGCATCGATGAATACATCCGCAGCAAATAAATGCTCCCACAGGGGCCGCAGCGCAGGCTGCGGCCCTTTTCATATTCTTCCTCTTCTGCGCATAGGCTTGAACCAAAAGGGGAGGGAAGACCAATGAAACCGGAAAGAAGACAGGTTGCCTATGAGCAGCCCAGCCATGCCGCCCGCCGCAGGGGGCACACCACCGCCAAAACACAAAAGAAAGAGGACCCGGTGCTGCGCTGTACCCTGTTCCGCTGCTGGTCGGCCTTGGTGGTCATCGTTCTTTGCGTCCTTCTTACCAAAACAAACCCCACCCTGGCAGGCAGGGTCAGTACGGTTTACCACAGCCTGCTGGAGGCTCCCTTGGGCCAAACCGCCGAAGTGTGGAACCAAGCCGCCCTGGAGGTGGGGCTCACCGTCCTGCTGGGGCAGGTGGAAGAAAGCATCCTGGTTTATGCCCAGGGGGGACAGCTTGTTTGGGATGAGCAGGAGGGAACACCGCCCGATGGTGTTACCCTTGCCCGTCCCGTTTTTTCTGCCCCGGCTTCCATCCCCACCAATGGATTGCTCAGCAGCGGCTTTGGTTCACGGACCCACCCCATCACCGGCAAGGATGACTTCCACACCGGAATAGACATTGCGGCGCCCGGGGGCAGCGGCATTTTTGCCGCCTGGCCGGGAACGGTGTTGGAAACGGGGGACTCTGCCATCTACGGCAACTACATCACCATCGACCACGGGGGAGGGGTGGTATCCTCCTATTGCCATTGTCAAAGCGTTTTGGCGGCAGAGGGGGTCCACCTGCGGGCCGGGGAACGCATCGCCACGGTGGGCAGCACCGGCATTTCCACCGGCAACCACCTCCATTTTGAAGTGCGGGTGAACGGCCAATGCGCTGACCCCCTGGCGGCCTTTGACCTATGATCAGCTTTCCCCTTGGGCCCATGACCCTGCGCATCCACTGGAGCTTTTTGCTGCTGCTGGGGCTGCTGGCGGCGGCACCCAACAGCGACCTACTTCTGTTGGGCCTTGGCTCTGCGCTTTGCCACGAGCTGGGCCACCTTGGCGCCATGTGGGCGGTGGGAATGCCGCCCTCCTGTTTACAGCTCACCCTGTTTGGCGGAAAATTGCGGGGCAGCAGCTATCCAAACCTTTGGGCAGAACTGGCGGCGCTGGCGGCAGGGGCGGGGGTCAATTTGGCGCTGGCGCTTTGCTTTGGATTTCTTCCCCAATATCGTTTTCAACTTTTTTCGGCCATCAACCTGGTGATGGGCGGCTTCAATCTGCTGCCCATACAGGGCCTAGACGGCGGCCGTATGCTGCGGCTTGGGCTGGAACGGTTCTGCGGCCCCCACCGGGCAGCAAAGTGGTGTGCTTTTCTTTCGTTTGCGGTGTTGGCGGTCCTGTGGGGGTGGGGCCTTTGGATGTGGCGGCAGCACCCCGGCCTTCCGGCTCTGCTGGGGATGCCGCTGCTTGCCGCGGCGGTGTTTTTTGATTGGTGCAAAAAGCAATAAATGATTGAAAAACCACAATATGTGTGGTACACTGAAGTTACACCACACAACAGGAGGGAAAGCAATGCATATTGAACATGTTGCCATGTACGCCAACGACCTGGATACCGTAAAAAACTTTTTTGTAAAGTATTTTGACGCCAAGTCCACCGAGCTTTACCAGAACCCCAAAAGCGGCTTTAAGTCCTATTTTCTCTCCTTTGATGACGGCGCCCGCCTGGAGCTGATGAACCGTCCCTCCATGGAGGATGCCCCCAAGGCTCTGCTGCGCACCGGCTTCAGCCACATCGCTTTCAACCTGGGCAGCGTGGAGGCCGTTGACGCCCTGACCAAGCAGATGCACGACGATGGCCTGTGTGTTATCAACCTGCCCCGCACCACCGGCGACGGATACTACGAAAGTTGCGTCATCGACTTGGAAGGCAACCTCATCGAACTGATGGTTTAAGCCACACCGCCGCTTCTTCGGAGGCGGCGTTTTTGCATAAAAACCTTTTTACAACGGCTTAAACGAGACAAAAATGATAAAGGATCCCCAAAGACACACTGGGGTTTGCAGATGTAAATATGAAAGTTGAAGAATATGGAAAAGGAAATTCAAAAACAATCGTAATGCTTCACGGCGCACATTTTGTGCATACCTTTGGCAGACAATATTCCCTTTCTAAAACGTATCACATCGTTGTTCCCCACATAATGGGGTTTGGTGATAATACGGATAGAGTTTTTGATACAGAAGAATGTGTAAAGGAACTTGCAGATTATATCAAAAGTCTCAAGAAAAAAGTTATGCTTGTCGGATTTTCTCTTGGAGCACAACTTGCCTTTAAGTTGGTGTCTGAATATTCAGAACTGTTTGAATCGGCAATTATCATAAGTCCATGGCTTATCAAGGAAGAACCAGTCCTTTCAGAGATAGCGAAGCTGAATAAAAAGCAACTTAAGCAGCTAAAGAATAAGTTTATTTGTGGGGTCATCGGCACCATGAACGGTTTGCCGCCTAAGGCTTGTAAGCAATTTGTTTTACAGATGCAAAATGTAAAAGAGGAAACGGTCCACAATGTTGTGTATAATGGGATAACGATTGATAGTGTTCCAGCATTTGCTAATATAAAAATTCCTGTGATAGCTGTTTGTGGCGAAAAAGAGCAGGACGAGGTTATTGGCAGTATTAAAAAAATGGCTGAGATAAACGAAAATTGCAGATTTGAAATTTGGGATAAAGCGGGTCATAATATACCACCATTATTTGCAAAAAAGTTAAATGAACTAATTTGTCAGACTGCTGTATGAAACGATAAATATACCTCCTTTGTCTTTTTGACGGGGGAGGTTATTTGTTTCCTAAATCAGGTCAACAGCTAAAAGGAACCTTTTCTTTCCCTTGAACCGAGGTGCGAAATATAGTATGATTACTTCGTATGAAATTTCCGTCGGCGTGGCCGATGTGGAGGATTTGGAATGACTCAGAATCAACGTTTGAAATTGGAAGAGATCCTGATGCGGATGCAGAAGCCCGGCCGCTATGTGGGCGGGGAGCAGGGCGCGGTCATCAAAGATGCCGACAAGGTCGCCCTGCGCTTTGCCATGTGCTTCCCCGACCTGTACGAGGTGGCTATGTCCCATCTGGGCATCAAAATATTGTACGGCCTACTGAATGAGCGGGAGGACACCTGGTGCGAGCGCTGCTTTGCCCCCGGCCCCGACCTGGAGGCCGAAATGCGTGCCAACGACATTCCCCTGTATGGCCTGGAAAGCATGGACAGCATCGCCGGGTTCGATATGATCGGTTTTTCGCTGCAGTACGAGATGTGCTACACCACCATGCTGAATATGCTGGACCTGGCGGGGCTGCCCATCCGTGCCGCCGACCGCAAGGGCCTGGCCCCCATCGTCATTGCCGGCGGTCCCTGTGTTTGCAACCCCGAACCCATTGCCGACTTTGTGGATATTTGCCTGCCCGGCGAAGGGGAGGAGGTCCTGCCCGAGCTGTGCGACCTTTATCTCCAGTGCCGTTCCGAAGGCTGCACCAAGGAAGAATTCCTGCGCCGTGCCGCCCGGATCCAGGGCGTTTATGTGCCCAGCCTGTACCGCTTTGAATACCACGAGGACGGCCGCATCAGCGGCATCACCGCCCTGGAAGACGCCCCCATGCCGGTAAAAAAGCGCATCGTGGAGGATCTGGACAAGGTCTATTACCCCCACGACATCGTGGTGCCCTTCCTCGATATTGTCCACAACCGTGCCGCCATTGAGGTCATGCGCGGCTGCATCCGCGGCTGCCGCTTTTGCCAGGCGGGCTATCTCTACCGCCCCAATCGCGAAAAAAGCTGGACCACCCTGGCAAACGACGCCATGAGCCTCTGCGACGCCACTGGGTACGAGGACCTGGGCCTGCTTTCTCTTTCCACCAGCGACTACCGCGAGCTGGAACCTCTGTTGGAAAATCTGCTGCCCTGGACCGAAAAGAACTACGTTGGGGTCAGCCTGCCCAGCCTGCGTATGGATAATTTCTCGCCCAAGTTGCTGGATTACATCAAGCGGGTGCGCAAATCGGGCCTGACCTTTGCGCCCGAGGCCGGCACCCAGCGCATGCGTGACATCATCAACAAAAATGTTACCGAAGAAGAGGTACTGCGCACCTGCCGCACCGCCTTCGAGGGGGGCTACACCTCGGTCAAGCTCTACTTTATGATGGGCCTGCCCGGCGAGACCATGGAGGACGTGGCCGGCATCATCGAACTGGCCCAGAAGGTGGTCGACCTCTACTACAGCATCCCCGAACGCCCCAAGGGCAAGAGCGTCAGCGTCACCTGCAGCGTAGCCTGTTTTGTGCCCAAGCCCTTCACCCCCTTCCAGTTTGAACCCCAGGACACCCGCGAGATGCTGCAGGAAAAGCAAAAGTGCCTGTTGGATACCGTCAAAACCAAAAGCCGCAAGATCAACGTCAACTATCACGACGCCCCCGTCTCCCGGTGGGAGGCCGTGCTGGCCCGCGGCGACCGCCGCCTGTGCGCCGTGCTGGAAAGCGTTTGGAAGCAGGGAGGCAACCTGGAAGGCTGGAACGAATACTTCGATGCCGCACGGTACGAAAAGGCCATGGCCGAAAACGGCCTGACCGCCGACTTTTACGCCAGCCGCCGCCGGGAATATGACGAGATCATGCCCTGGGACCACATGGATTACGGCGTAAGCAAAGAATTTTTGGTGCGGGAACACCGCCGCGCCCTGCAAGAAGAAAAAACCACGCCCAACTGCCGCGAGCATTGCGCAGGCTGCGGCGCCAACAAGCTGATCGGGGGTGGCTGCAGATGATCAACGTACGTGTATTTTACACCAAAACCGGGCGGGCACGCTTCATCTCCCACCTGGATATGATGCGCTTTATGACCCGCGCCCTCAAACGCAGCGGTCTGCCCGTGTGGTATACCGAGGGCTTCAACCGCCACATCTACACCACCTTCGCCCTGCCCCTTTCGCTGGGGTTTGAAAGCCTGTGCGAGTTCATGGACTTCCGCCTGCTGCCCGACGAATTTGACATGGAGGAAGTGGCAACCCGCCTCAACGCCTGCCTTACCCCCGACATCCGCATCACCGGGGCGGCCCCCGTGGGCATGGACCCCAAGGAGATCACCTGGGCCGACTTCCGGGTCACCTTCTTCGGCAATGGTATTGACGAAGGCGGCATGGAAGAAGCCTTCCGCCGCTTCTGCGACCAAAGCGAGATTTTGGTGGAAAAAAAGACCAAAAAGGGCATCAGCACGGTGGACATCGCCCCGCTGATGCAGCTGCTGGACGCCGCATCTTCGGCCGACGGCGGCTGGGTCAAGCTGCGGCTGGCGGCAGGCAGCACCATGAACATCAACCCCAATCTGGTGCTTTCGGCCTTCTGGGAATACAGCGGTTTTGCCCCTGCCCAGACCCAAATTACCCGACTGCGGGTGCTTACCAAAGAACTTGAGGATTTCGCCTAAAAAATTCGCAAAAATCCTTGCAATTTGACCGAAGATATGGTATTATACCAAAGCATGAGTACTGCTGTCATTATGTCAGCAGGGTTTGATGGCGGTAAATTCCGCACACCAAAACGGGCAGTCCGCTACCGCATTGTCGGGTATGAATGTTCGGAAATTTAAGGAGGAAGTATCAATGGATGCTTTGAAACTCATTTCTCAGGGTAGCTTGAAGGAAAATGCACCCGAAGTTAACGTTGGCGATACCGTTCGCGTACATGTTTGGATCAAGGAAGGCGAACGCCAGAGAATCCAGGCCTTTGAAGGCACTGTAATCGCCAAGAAGCACGGCGGCGTAAACGAAACCTTCACCGTACGCCGTATGTCCCACGGTGTTGGCGTGGAACGTGTATTCCCTGTACACTCCCCCAACGTTGAAAAGGTAGAACTCATCCGCTCCGGTAAGGTACGCCGCGGCAAGCTGTACTACCTGCGTGGCCGTGTTGGCAAGGCAGCTAAAGTTAAAGAAGCTATCCGCTGACCGCGTGTGGAAAAGGGACGTTTTGCGTCCCTTTTTTGCTATCCGCCAATATTCAGCGGTATCATAATTACACCTGCGGCGTGTTCCGCATTGTTGAAAGGCGAGTGTGATTTGCTATGGCTAAAAAAGAAAAGAAGCCCTTTTCTCTGAAAAAGGAAGTTATGGAATGGATGGAAACTCTGGTTTGGGCCACCGTTGCTGTTGTGCTGGTGTTCACCTTCCTGGGCCGTACCGCCGTGGTTTCCGGCTCCTCCATGCTGCCCACCTATCATGACGGCGACCGCATGCTCATCTCCAGCCTGGGTTACACCCCCGAATATGGCGATGTGGTGGTTTTTGCCGAAAAAAGCGGTGACAAGGAAAACCTGATCAAGCGCGTGATCGCCACCGAGGGCCAGACCGTGGACATCAATTTTGAAACCGGCGAGGTGTCCGTCGACGGCGTTGTTCTGGAAGAACCCTATATCTACGAACAGACCGAAGAAGAGGGCAACATCGAGTTCCCCGCCACCGTGCCCGAAGGCCACATCTTTGTGCTGGGCGACAACCGCAACAACTCCCGCGACAGCCGTTTTGGCTCCATCGGCATGGTGGACGAACGCCTGATTTTGGGCCGCGCCTACTGGCAGATCTTCCCCCTGAGCAAGCTGGGCTTTATCGGCTAAGTGCCGTTTCGATTTTTTGAGGAAAGGAGTGGACTGACATGACCGAAGAGATTTCCGTTCAGTGGTTTCCCGGACATATGGCTAAAACCCGCCGCCTCATGCAGTCCAACCTCAAGCTGGTGGATGTGGTGGTGGAACTGACCGATTCCCGCATCCCCCTCAGCAGCCGCAACCCCGAAATTGACCGCATTGTCGGCCAGAAGCCCCGTGTTGTTCTGCTGAACAAGTGCGATGCCGCCCACGACGCCACCACCAAGCGCTGGATCGCCTGGTATGCCGAGCAGGGCATTCCCGCCATTGCCACCGACTGCCGCAGCGGCAAGGGCCTCAACGCCTTTTTGCCCCTGGTGCGCGAGGCACTGAAGGAGCAGATCGCCCGGTGGGAAAAGAAGGGCATGAAGGGCCGCCCCATCCGCATGATGATCGTGGGCATCCCCAATGTGGGCAAATCTTCGCTGATCAACCGTTTGGCCGGCGGCCGCCGCGCCAAGGTGGAAGACCGCCCCGGCGTCACCGTGGGCAAGCAGTGGGTCACTCTGGATAAAGGGGTGGAACTGCTGGATATGCCCGGTGTGCTTTGGCCCAAGTTTGAGGACAAAACCGTGGGCGAACACCTGGCCTTCACCGGTGCCGTCAAGGATGACATCCTGGATGTGGAATGGCTGGCCTGCCGCCTGCTGGAGGTGCTCATCAACCAGGGCTACGGCGAACTGATCTGCGCCCGCTATAAGCTGGAGCCCGCCGACCTGGAGGGCAGCGGTTACGACGTGCTGCAGGCCATCGGACGCCGCCGTGGTATGCTCATTTCCGGCGGTGAGATCAACACCGAGCGTGCCGCCATCACTGTAATGGATGAATTCCGCGCCGGGACCATCGGCCGCATTTCTCTGGAGCAGCCGCCCCGGAACTGAGGAGAGATCGTAGATGAAAAACGATACCCCCAAAAACAATTTATTTGCTTATGACAAAGAGCTGTGCCAAGGCACGGCTCTTGTGCTATGCGGTGTTGACGAGGCAGGCCGCGGCCCCCTGGCCGGGCCGGTCTGCGCCGGTGCCGCCGTATTGCCCGAAGGATTTTGTCCCGCCGGGCTCAACGACTCCAAAAAGCTCAGCGAAAAACGCCGTGAGGTGCTTTACGGGGAACTGATGGCCAACGCCTACTGCGGCGTGGGCTGGGCCAGTGTGGAAGAAATTGAGGAATACAATATCCTGAACGCCACCTTTTTGGCTATGAACCGTGCCTATGCCCAGCTTTGCGAAAAGCTGCCCGCCAGGCCGGAAATCATCCTGGTGGACGGCAACCGCCACCCCGGCATCGAAGGGGATGTGCGCCTTGTGGTCAAGGGGGACGCCACCTCGGCAGCCATTGCCGCCGCCTCCATTCTGGCCAAGGTCAGCCGAGACCGCTATATGCTGGAACAGGCCAGGCTTTACCCCCAGTATCAGTTTGAAAAACACAAGGGCTACGGCACCAAACTCCACTGCGATATGCTGAAAGAGTATGGCCCCAGCCCCATCCACCGCCCCAGCTTTTTGGGTAAAATCTTGGGAGGGGAACGATGACCCCCGCCCAGAAGGGCCGTGCCGGCGAAGACCTGGCTGCCGCCCTGCTGGAACAGAAAGGCTACCGCATTCTGGCCCGCAACTTCCACTGCCGTGGGGGTGAACTGGATCTTGTTGCCGCCAAAGGGGAGATCCTGGCCCTGGTGGAGGTGCGCACCCGCCGCAGCGGAGCCATGGTTTCTCCGGCAGAATCGGTCACTGCCGCCAAGCGCAAAAAGCTGGTGAGCGCCGCATATGCTTTTTTGGAGGAACACCCCGACCTGCAGCAGACCATGCAGCCCCGGTTCGACCTGGTGCTGGTGGAGGCGGTGGGGGAGGACCCCAAAACCTGGCAGACCGAACATCTGGCGGATGCTTTTCAGCCCTGAAAAACAGCCAAGGAGGAGACCCGATGCGGATCATCGACCTGCACTGCGACACCCTTACCGAATGTGAAAAGCGTGGCCTGACGCTGCTCAGCGGCCAAACTCAGCTTGCCTTTGACCGGCTGGGGGTGGATGGCTGGTGTCAGGCTGTTGCTGTTTTTATGCCCGACACCCTGCGGGGCAGGGAAGCGGTGGAATATTTCGACCGGGTTTATGCTTTCTGGCTGGCCCAGCAGGACGCCCACCGCGGAGCCTTTGCCGAAGCCAAAAATCTTGCAGAAGACTGCATGCCTTCTCCCGAATGCCCCACGGCCTTTCTTACGGTAGAAGGCGGTTCGGTGCTGGCGGGCGACCTAAGCCGCATTGCCATGCTGGCCCAGCGGGGGGTGCGGATGCTCGCCCTTACCTGGAACGGCGCCAACGAACTGGGCGGCGGCCAGGCCGAAGACATCGGTCTTACTCCCATCGGCCGTCAGGCCATTCCGCTGCTGGAACAGCACGGCATCATCGTGGATGTTTCCCACCTTGGCGATAAAGGCTTCTGGGAGGTGGCAGGACTGGCAAAACGTCCCTTTGTGGCCAGTCATTCCAATGCCCGTGCCATCTGCGGCCACCCCCGCAACCTCACCGATGACCAGTTCAAGGCCATTGTGCAGGCGGGTGGGTTGGTGGGCATCAATTTCTACACCTGCTTCATTTCACAAGATGGCCGGGATCCCTCGCCCCGGAAGCTGGTGGAGCATATCCACCACTTTGCCGCCCTGGGGGGAGAGGACCACATCGCCCTTGGCTCCGACTACGACGGAGCCTCCGTTCCCGACTGGATGGATCGCAGCGAAAAGCTTGATTGTGCCATATCACTTATGATAAAATCGGGGTTGGAACCGGCGCTTGCCGAAAAGATCTGTTACAAAAACGCCCGCGCCTTTTTCGCCCGTTACGGGGCGGACGCGGTTGGGAGGAACCATACATGAATTATTGCAGCACCCGTGATAAGAATATAGCTGTTTCTGCGGCTTCGGCCATTGTGCAGGGCATTTCGGCCGAAGGCGGCCTGTTTGTGCCCACCAAACTGCCTTCCATCACTCTGGAAGAAATTGAAGCCATGAGCCGTCTTGATTATGTAGGCCGCGCCTGCCGTGTGCTGGGCGGTTTTCTCACCGATTTCACCGACGCCGAGATCCGCGCCTGTGTGGAGGGAGCTTACGGTCAGCGGTTCGATACCCCTGCCATTGCTCCGCTTTCCCGTCTCAACGATGACACCTATCTGCTGGAACTGTGGCATGGCCCCACCTGTGCCTTCAAGGATATGGCCCTCCAACTGCTGCCCCGACTGATGACCACCTCGGCCAAAAAGATCGGTGAACAGCGCGAGATCGTCATCCTGGTGGCCACCTCGGGCGATACCGGCAAGGCCGCCCTGGAAGGCTTCCGTGATGTGCCCGGCACCAAAATGGCGGTGTTTTACCCCGAAAACGGTGTAAGCCCCATGCAGAAGCTGCAGATGCGCACCCAGGAGGGCGAAAACGTTTGGGTGTGCGGCATCAACGGCAACTTTGACGATGCCCAAAACGGCGTTAAGGCCATCTTCACCGACCATGAACTTGCCAACCGACTGACCGCCCAGGGGGTAATGCTTTCCAGCGCCAACTCCATCAACTGGGGCCGTCTGGTACCCCAGATCGTCTATTATGTAAGCGCCTACTGCGACCTGCTGGCCACCGAAGAGATCGCCCTGGGCGACAAGATCGACATTGTGGTGCCCACCGGCAACTTCGGCAACATTCTGGCGGCCTATTACGCCAAGCAGATGGGCCTGCCCATCGGTCGTCTGGTCTGCGCTTCCAACCGCAACGACGTTCTCACCCAGTTCCTCACCACCGGTGTTTACGACCGCAACCGTCCCTTTTTTGCCACCCAGTCGCCTTCTATGGATATTCTCATCTCCAGCAACCTGGAACGCCTGCTGTGGCACCTTTCGGACGGCGACTGCGAGCTGGTAAAGGGTCTGATGGCCCAGCTTGCCCAAACCGGACGCTACCAGGTGCCCGAAGAACTGATGGCCAAGATCCGCGAGCTTTTCTGGGCGGGGAGCTGCGACGATGACCAGACCGGAAAGACCATCCATCGTGTCTTTGAAAGTTATTCCTACCTGCTGGATACCCACACCGCCGTTGCCGTGGATGTGGCCGAGCAGTACCGGGCTGTTTCGGGCGGAGCCAAGCGTGTCATCGCCTCCACCGCCAACCCCTATAAGTTCAGCCGCAGTGTGCTGCAGGCTGTAAATGCTGCCGCAGCCGAGGCTGCAGCCGACGAGTTTGCCACCGTTGACGCCACCAACCGTGTCACCGGCGAACCCGTGCCCGCACCTCTGGCGGGCCTGCGGGAAAAGGAAGTCCGCTTCAGCAATATTTGTGAAAAGCAGGAGATGCTTTCCGCCTTTGCCGGTGGTTTGGGCATCCGCCTGTAAACAACCATAAAAAAGGACCGGAATGCCTGCTTTGGGGCATTCCGGCCGTGCCATTCCCCGGGTCAGGCCTGGGGGCGGAAGGTGGAGCAAATGGTATCGGCGCTGGTATTGGCGTGCTGGGGGCCGATGTTTACCTTTTCGGCAGTGCAGTGGCAGCCCTTGTCGTGATAAACACAGTTTTTTACATCACAACAAATGCCGCTGTTGAACTTTTCATTCTGCATGTTTCATTCCTCCTTTCGGTTTTTAGTATGCCCAGCGCCGGCGGTCTAAACACCGCCAATTGTAAGAAAGGAAGTATTCCGTGAGCGTTTACATCATCGGAGACCTTCATCTGTCTTTTTCTTCGGCCAAACCCATGGATATTTTCCAGGGCTGGAAGGACTATGTTCCCCGGCTGGAGGAAAACTGGCATGCCATGGTCAAGCCCGAGGACACCGTCATTGTGGCGGGGGATGTTTCCTGGGGAATGTCGCTGCAGGAAAGCCTGGCCGATATGCAGTGGCTGGACCGGCTGCCCGGCACCAAGTGGCTGCTGAAGGGCAACCACGACTATTGGTGGGCCACAGCGGCAAAAATGAATACTTTTTTTGCCGAGAATGGTTTAACCACCCTGAAAATACTGCATAATAACTGTGCCGCGGCCGAAGGAAAGGTCTTCTGCGGCAGCCGTGGGTGGATGATGGAGACCGGTCAATCCTCCAACGCGCGGCTGATCGCTCGCGAAGCCGGCAGACTGGCCGCTTCCTTCGCCGCCGCGGACGGACTGGAAGGGGAGCGCATCGCGGTGCTTCACTATCCGCCCGTATACGGGGAACAGATGATCCCCGAATTTTTGGATGTGCTGTTCCAAAACAATGTGCGCCGCTGTTATTATGGCCACGTGCACGGCCCGGCACACCGCTTTGCCATCAACGGGGAATACATGGGCATCGACTTTCGGCTCATTTCGGGCGATTTTATTGGCTTTAAGCCAGTTTTGGTGCCTTAATTTGCTGATATATTATGCTAAAAAGCAGTAGAATCCACAGCAAAACTGTGGTATAATTTTTAGGTTGACAACGCTAATGTTTTTATTAGTTTTAGTGTATCATTACATGGGAGGACGTATAGAATGAAACTCGTAGAATCCAACAAGCTGGAAAACAGCCGTCACGAACTTATCATCTCGGTGGGTGCCGAAGAATTCAAGCCCGCTGTTGATAAGGCTTTTAAGCAGAACATCAAGAAGATCAGCATCCCCGGCTTCCGCAAGGGCAAGGCTCCCCGCAGTGTTGTTGAAAAGATGTTCGGCGAAGGCGTTTTCTATGAAGATGCCGTAAACGCTCTCTATCCCGAAGCCTACAACAAGGCTCTGGATGAAGCCGGCCTGGAACCTGTTGACCGTGCCGACATCGAAATCACCGAATGCAATGCCGAAGGCTTCACCTTCAAGGCTACCTTTACCGTAAAGCCCGAAGTTTCCGTTAAGGACTACAAGGGCATCAAGGCCGAAAAGGTCGTTGCCACCGTTTCCGACGAAGAAATGGAAGGCGAACTGACCCGTCTGCGTGAACAGGCCGGCCGCATGATCGACATCGACGACCGCGCCGCACAGGAAGGCGATACCGCCAACATCAATTTTGAAGGCTTTGCCGACGGCGTGGCCTTTGAAGGCGGCAAGGGCGAAAATTACCCCCTGATCCTGGGTGCAGGCCAGTTTATCCCCGGTTTTGAAGAACAGATCGTTGGCAAGGCCATCGGCGAAGAATTTGACGTAAACGTAACCTTCCCCGAAGAATACCACGCTCCCGAACTGGCCGGTAAGCCCGCTACCTTCAAGTGCAAGCTCAACAGCCTGAAGATGCGCGAACTGCCCGAACTGGACGACGAATTTGCCAAGGACATCAGCGAATTTGATACCCTGGAAGAGCTGAAGAAGGACATCAGCGCCAAGATCCTGGAACGCAAGGAAGAACGCGCCAAGGCCGACCTGGAAAATGATCTGGTTTCTGCCATCATCGAAAAGATGGAAGGCGAAATTCCCCAGGTTATGATCGACAACCGCTGCGAAGATATGGTACAGGACTTCGGCTACCGTCTGCAGAGCCAGGGCCTGAACCTGGAAACCTACTTCCAGTACACCAACAGCAATGTTGACGCCATGAAGGCCAGCTTTGCCGAACAGGCCACCCGTCAGGTAAAGGTACGCCTGGCTCTGGAAAAGATCGCCGAGCTGGAAGCCCTGACCGTTGCCGATGAAGAAGTGGAAGAATACATCGCCAACATGGCCAAGGATTACGGCATGGACGTTGCCAAGCTGAAGGAACTGCTGCCTGCCAGCGAAACCAAGAACATCGTGGAAGAGCTGAAGGTACAGAAGGCCATCGACCTGGTGCGTGAAAACGCCAAGGTGACCGAAGTTGCCGCCAAGAGCGAAAAGGAAGCAAAGCCCGCCAAGAAGCCCGCTGCCAAAAAGACTTCCACCAAAAAGACCACCAAGAAGGAAGAAGCTGCTGAATAAGCAGCTTTCTTTCCAACTGGAAGAAAAATAACCTTATGGGAGGGATCACTGTGAGTTTGGTACCAACCGTTATTGAACAAACCAACCGAGGAGAGCGCGCCTACGACATTTTTTCGCGTCTGCTGAATGACCGCATCATCATGCTGTGCGAAGAGGTCAACGACGTCACCGCAGGTCTTGTGGTGGCCCAATTGCTTTATCTGGAAGGTCAGGACCCCGATAAGGACATCAGCCTTTACATCAACAGCCCCGGTGGTTCCATCACCGCCGGCATGGCCATCTACGACACCATGCAGTACATCAAGTGCGATGTTTCCACCATCTGTGTGGGCATGGCCGCCTCGATGGGTGCCTTCCTGCTTTCTTCGGGCGCCAAGGGCAAGCGCTACGCACTGCCCAATTCCGAAATCATGATCCACCAGCCTTTGGGCGGTATGCAGGGTCAGGCTACCGATATCAAGATCCATGCCGACCGCATCCTGCGCATCAAGGATAAGCTCAACCGCATGCTGGCCGAACAGACCGGCCAGTCCCTGGAAACCATCCAGAAGGACACCGAGCGTGATAACTTTATGTCGGCCGAAGAAGCCTGTGCCTACGGCCTGGTGGATAAGGTCATCGACAAGAGATAACAAGCCGTTTTTCAAAACGGCGTGGAGGATTTATGGCCAAGAACGAAGATATCAAGATGCTTCACTGCTCCTTCTGCGGCAAAGCCCAGGACCAGGTGGAGCGTATGATCGCCGGCCCCGGCGTGTGCATCTGCAACGAATGTGTTGAGCTGTGCCAGACCGTGCTGGAAGGCGAAAGCCCCATGCAGGCCAAACGCGCTGTGGCCGAAACCACCGACATCACCATCCCCAAGCCGGCCGAGATCAAAACCGTGCTGGATGAGTATGTGGTGGGCCAGGAGCGTGCCAAGATCGCTCTTTCTGTGGCTGTATACAATCATTACAAGCGCATCTATTACGGCGAGGACGAAAGCGGCGTTGAAATTGCCAAGAGTAATGTTCTGCTGCTGGGCCCCACCGGCACCGGCAAGACCCTGCTGGCCCAGACCCTTGCCAAAATTTTGAATGTACCCTTCGCCATTGCCGACGCGACCACCCTTACCGAGGCCGGTTATGTGGGCGAGGATGTGGAAAACATTCTGCTGCGTCTGCTGCAGGCAGCCGACTTTGATGTCGCCCGTGCCGAACGGGGCATCATCTATGTCGACGAGCTGGATAAGATCGCCCGCAAAAGCGAAAATCCCTCCATCACCCGCGACGTCAGCGGCGAGGGTGTTCAGCAGGCTTTGCTGAAGATTTTGGAGGGCACTGTTGCCAACGTTCCTCCCCAGGGTGGGCGCAAGCATCCCCAGCAGGAGTTCATCCAGATCGACACCTCCAACATCCTGTTTATCTGCGGCGGCGCCTTCGATGGCCTGGAACAGATCATCGAAAAGCGTGTTGCCACCAGCTCTTTGGGCTTTGGTGCGGCGGTACGCAGCAAAACCGAGGATGACCAGCTTCTTTCCAAGGTCATTCCCCAGGACCTGGTCAAGTTTGGCCTCATTCCCGAACTGGTGGGCCGTGTACCGGTCATCACCACCCTGGAGCATCTGGACGAAGAAGCCCTGGTCACCATCCTTTCTCAGCCCAAGAATGCCATGCTCAAGCAGTACGCACGCCTGTTTGAACTGGACGGAATTGACCTGGTATTTGAGGAAGATGCCCTGCGCGCCGTGGCCAAACAGGCCATTGAACGCAAAACCGGCGCCCGCGGCCTGCGCTCCATCATGGAAGATGTGCTGGGCGACCTGATGTTCACCGCACCCAGTGACCACACCATCGAAAAGATCATTGTGAAGGAAGACTGTGTGACCCAAAAAGCCCAGCCAACCATCACCCACGATCCCGACAAAAAGCCGGTGAACCTGAAGCTGCCGGGCAAAAAGGCGACCGCACGCCGCCATTCCAGCGCTTCTTAACCAAACATCCCCAGACCCTGCGCATGGCGCAGGGTCTGTTTGCATCTGTGGGGCAGCCTCATTTCCTTCATTTTGCACCAATCGGTGCCATCAAACGGCTGCAAAACTGCAAACTCTTACACTTGCGCAAAAACTACGAATATCGTATAATTTATCTTGAATTATGCACAAAGAGAATAGTTTTTCTTTGGTTGATTTACAAACACAAAACCGCTTTTTCGGTTTTTGAATCTATTTTTGAATGCCCTGTGCCAGCCATTTGGCACAAAAAAGGAGGCGAAATGCAATGAGTGAACAACTGAGAGAATTCCCCCAGAAGATCCCGCTGCTTGCCCTGCGCGGGTTGGTGTTGTTCCCCAACATGGTGCTGCATTTTGATGTGGGCCGCCAGAAGTCGATGCTGGCCCTCAATGATGTAATGGGTAAAAACCGTAAGATCCTGCTGGTTGCCCAGAAGGATGTGCGTGACGATGAACCCACTGCCAAGGAACTTTACTCGGTGGGTGTGGTGGCCGAGGTGCGCCAGATCGTAAAGTCTTCCAACAACAGCCTGCGTGTGCTGGTGGAAGGCCTCTACCGCGCCAAGGTGCTCAACATCTATCAGGAAGAACCCTTCTTTAAGGCCGAGATCGACGAACTGCCCATGGCACGGCCCCGCATCCTGCGTTCGGCCATGACCGATGCCCTGATGCGCACCGTAAAGGACCTGTTCGAGGAATACTGCTATCTTTCCCCCAAGATGCCCCAGGACATGGTGGCCAATGTGCTGATGAGCGACGACCCCATCTACATTGCCGAATACATTGCAGGCAACATTGCGCTGCCTGTGCCCGAAAAGCAGAAGATCTTGGAGCTTTCTTCCCCCATGCGCCGGCTGGAATATCTGGCCCATCTGCTGGAAAGCGAAAACGAGATCCTTTCGCTGGAACAGGATATCCACGACCAGGTGCGGGAGCAGATCGACAAGAATCAGCGGGAATACTATCTGCGCGAGCAGATGAAGGTCATTTCCACCGAGCTGGGTGACACCGACAATCCCTTTGAAGAGATCGAAAAATACACCACCGCCATCATGAAGCTGGGCCTGCCCGAAGCCGACGCCCAAACCCTCATCAAAGAGGCCGAGCGCCTGGGCAAAATGCCTTCCAACAGCCACGAGGCCGGTGTGGTGCGCGGCTACCTGGATACCGTTCTGGCCCTGCCCTGGAACAACTACACCAAGGATAAAATTGACGTAGCCAAGGCCCGCAAGCACCTGGACAAGGAACACTACGGCATGAAGCGGGTCAAAGAACGCGTACTGGAAATTCTTTCGGTGCGCAAGCTGGCTCCCGACCTCAAGGGACAGATCATCTGCCTGGTGGGGCCTCCCGGCGTGGGCAAAACCTCCATCGCCCGTTCCATTGCCGAAACCATGAACCGCAAATATGCCCGTATGTCGCTGGGCGGCGTGCGTGATGAGTCGGATATCCGCGGTCACCGCAAAACCTACATAGGCGCCATGCCCGGCCGCATCATCAACGCCCTCAAACAGGCCGGCAGCGCCAACCCCCTGCTGCTGCTGGACGAAATTGACAAGCTGGGCAGCGACTTCCGGGGCGACCCTTCTTCGGCCCTGCTGGAAGTGCTGGACAGCGAACAGAACTTCGCATTCCGTGACCATTTCATCGAAATCCCCTTTGACCTGAGCAATGTGCTCTTTATTGCCACCGCCAACGACCTGGGCGGCATTCCCGGCCCCCTGGCCGACCGCATGGAGATCATCGAGCTTTCCAGCTATACCCGTGAGGAAAAGTTCCAGATCGCCAAACGCCATCTGCTGCCCAAGCAGCTTCAGCGCAACGGCCTGAAGCCCTCCATGCTCAAAATCTCCGACAGCGCCCTGTACGCCATCATCGACGGCTACACCCGCGAGGCCGGTGTACGTACCCTGGAACGCACCATCTCCTCGGTGTGCCGCAAGGCTGCCCGCAAGATCGTTGAAGACGGCGCGGCAAAAATTTCGGTCACTGCAAAGAACCTGACCGAATTCCTTGGCCCCGTCAAGTTCCGCGACGATCCCTTTGCCAAGGAAGACCAGGTTGGTGTGACCAACGGTCTGGCCTGGACTGCCGTGGGCGGCGAGATGCTGCAGGTGGAAGTGGCCGTGATGGATGGCAGCGGCAAAAACCAGTTTACCGGCTCGCTGGGCGATGTAATGAAGGAATCGGTTTCGGCCGCCATCACCTGGATCCGCGGCCACGCCGAACGCTACGGCATCGACCACGACTTCTACAAAAACAAGGATATCCATATCCATTTTCCCGAGGGCGCTGTGCCCAAGGACGGCCCTTCGGCCGGCATCACCACCGCAACCGCCATCGTTTCGGCCCTTTCGGGCATTCCCGTGCGCCACGATGTTGCCATGACCGGCGAGATCACCCTGCGCGGCCGGGTGCTGCCCATCGGCGGACTGCGTGAAAAATCCATGGCCGCTTACAAGAACGGCATGAAAACCGTTCTCATCCCCGAGGGCAACAAGCCCGACCTGGCCGAACTGGACCCCGTTGTGCTGGAACATGTGGAGTTCATTCCCGTTGCCAGGGTGGAAAAGGTGCTGGAACTGGCCCTGAAGCCCGAAAAGCGCCGCCAGCCCGCCGCCGAAGTAAAGCCTGTAAAGGTTGCCTCCGATATGCCCCGGGATACCGCCATCCCTCAGTAAATTCTGAGAGCAAAAAGGACGGAATAGTATGAATTATCATAATGTAAAATTTGAAGCTTCCTACGGTCTGCTCAAGCAGCTTCCCCCCTCGGATATGCCCGAACTGGTGTTTGCGGGGCGTTCCAATGTGGGCAAATCCTCGCTGATCAACAAGCTGTTCAACCAGAAGCAGCTTGCCCGAGTAAGCTCGGTGCCCGGCAAAACCGCCACCATCAACTTCTTTACCCTGGAAGGCCTGCGCTTTGCCGACCTGCCCGGCTACGGCTACGCAAAGGTGGCCAAAACCGAAAAGGAACGCTGGGCCAAGCTGATGGAAGGCTACTTTGCCAGCGACCGCGACATCGCTTTGGTCTTCTCGCTGGTGGATATGCGTCATCCCCCCACGGCCGACGACGTGCAGATGATAAACTTTCTGATTGAAAACGAGTTCCCCTTTGTGGTGGTCTGCACCAAAAGCGACAAGCTTTCCCGCAAGCAGCAGGCCGAACGCCTGGAAGCCCTCAAAACCGAACTGCCCTATGGCGACGAGATCACCATCATTCCTTTTTCGGCCAAAACCGGAGAAGGCGTGGAGGAGATCAAGGCCATCATTGAAGAGATGAACGAGGAAGAGGAGTGACATCATGTTTGTATCCGATTGCTTGGGCGTAAACCAACAGGGGCACCTGACCATCGGCGGCCGCGACACCCTGGAACTGGCCGAAACCTATGGTACCCCTTTGTATGTAATGGATGAAAACGAGATCCGCCGCGCCTGCCGCAGCTATATCGGCTCCATCAACAAGTACTACGACGGCAAGGGCGCCGTTGCCTTTGCCAGCAAGGCTTTTTGCTGCCGGGCCATGTGCCGCCTGGCTGCCGAAGAGGGCCTTTGCCTGGACGTGGTTTCCATCGGGGAGCTGCACACCGCCCTGTCGGCCGGGTTCCCTGCCGAACGCCTTTATTTCCACGGCAACAACAAGACCGTGGAGGAGCTGACCGCCGCGTTGGAGCAGGGGGTAGGCCGCATTGTGGTGGATAACCCCACCGAGCTGGAACTGCTCAATCAGCTTGCCCTAGCCAAGGGCACCAAGGCTGCCGTAAGCTTCCGCATCAAGCCCGGCATCGATGCCCACACCCACGCCTACATCCGCACCGGGCAGATCGACAGCAAATTCGGCCTGGCGCTGGAAACCGGCGAAGCCATGGCCACCATCACCGCCGCCGCCAAGATGGAAGGCATTGCCGTCAAGGGCATCCATTGCCACATCGGCTCCCAGATTTTTGACGTGGAACCCTTTGAGGATGCCGCCCGTGTGATGCTGGGCTTTATGGCACAGGTGAAGCAAGCCACCGGACTGGAACTGGAAGAACTGGATCTGGGCGGCGGCTTTGGCATCAAGTATCTGCCCGAACACGACCCCGTGGAGTACGAGCGCTATATGCAGCAGGTTTCCACCGTGGTCAAGGAGACCTGCGCCAAGCTGGGCATCGCCACCCCCTTTGTCACCATCGAACCCGGCCGTTCCATCGTCGGTTCGGCGGGCATCACCCTCTACAAGGTGGGTGCTGTAAAGGAAATTCCCGGTGTGCGCACCTATGTTTCGGTGGATGGCGGCATGGCCGACAACCCCCGCTATATCCTGTACCAGTCGGAGTATGACTTTGTGGCGGCGGCCCGTGCCGCACAGCCCAAGGACCGCACCGTTACCGTGGCGGGCAAATGCTGCGAAAGCGGCGACCTGCTGGGCGAAAATGTGGCCCTGCAGGAGGTGCACCCCGGTGATGTGCTGGCTGTGCTGGCCACCGGGGCCTACAACTACTCCATGTCCTCCAACTACAACCGCATCCCCAAGCCTCCCGTGGTGTTTGTAAAGGACGGCGAGGCCCGTGTGGTGGTCAAGCGGGAAACTTTGGACGACCTTATCCGCAACGATTTGCTGTAACCCTTGACAATTGTTGGAAAAAGTATTATTGTGGTAAGCGTAAAGAAACGCATTCTGACCTTCTGGAAATGAGGTAACTTTATGTACAAACTGCATAATTTCCAGAATATTCCAATGGGGGGGGGTATTTAAACTCCTCTCTTGACAGAATGCACAAAAATGGTAACAATGCGAAGCTATGCCCGTAGTGGGTCTGGCTTCGCATTTTTGCGTTTAAAAACAAAACAAAAAAGGAGAGAATGTAAAATGAAAAAGATCATTGCTCTGGCTCTGGCACTGATTATGTCCCTGTCCCTGGCATCGGTGGCATTTGCCGTAACTGTAGATAACAGCAATGCTCAAACTGTTCTTCACGGTGCTTCTGCTGGCCAAGACCTTGTTCTTGAATTGACAGGAGATGTTACCACTCCTCTCATTGTTGACTGGAGAGATACTGACGAGGGATATACTGACGCAACCCTCGGCTCGGGTGTTGGATACTATGTTTATCCTATGCACCGTGATATGGCTAATGTAACCGTTAAGGGTAATGGCTCTACCAAGTTTGCTGGATTCACCTTCAATTCAGGCCTAACTAAGTTTGATGGTAGTGACGGAGCAGGCGGACATCATGTCACTAGCGATGCCGATTTTACTATCAATACCCTTACTTTTGAAAATATTGTCTTTACTGGCAATAATATTCAAGTTCCTAATGATGCGGGTCCCGCCTATGTCGATACTGTTGTGTATGACCATGTTACTTTCAATACAAGTGCTGATGTTTGTGCCCGTGTTAATAGTAATCATGTCGAAAACGTGATTTTTACAAATTGTACTTTCAATGCTGCTTCCAAGGCAGCTATTGAAGTTAGAGGCGATGGCGCAAGTGATATCAATATTACTGTAGATAATTGTACCTTTGACAATCCTGCACGTGCTATACTGCTGAATTCGGGTAGCTACACTGGTGATATCACTATCACAAACAACAAAATTTCCACCGACAACGATCGCGCCTTCCGCATCACCAATCTTGATGATGGTGCTTCTGTAACCATTGAAAATAACACCGCATATGAAAATGGCAAAATGGTCGATGGTGACAATGAAATTTTGAAAATTGACAGCATTGATCCTGGTGCAACTCTTGCTGTTTCCGATCTTCCTGCTGGTGCAATCACTATTATCGGTGCTAATGAATATCAAGTTTCTGGCCTTACCGTAGCAGCCAATGGTGCTGTTGCCATCACTTCCGGTGCAAGCAACCCCGGTAAGGAAATTGTTGTTTCTGAATCCTATGCCCGTGCTGACTACAAGGTAAAGTCCTACGACTTCACCACCGGCACCCGTGATTTCAAGGGCGCTTCCTACATCGAAGAAATCAAGATCAACAAGGATAACGAACTGGTTATCGTTCTGAAGGATAACTACAAGCTGGCTGTTGACAAGTCTGTTAAGGGCGAGATCGTTCTGCAGAAGAAGTCTGATAAGACCACCGTTGAAATTCCTGTTGAATACCTTGTTGCCAACGATGTTCGTGAAGTTTACGGCGAACGCAAGCCCTCTGAAGCTATCAAAGTTGACGAAGGCGAAAACATCCTTCTCGTCATGGACGAAGAAGAAGGCGGCTACGTATACTTTGAAGAAGAAATGCTGACCGGTACCGTAAAGATGAACAAGGGCGAAAAGACCTTCCTCAACG
>JAGAPB010000098.1 GCA_017847995.1 Oscillospiraceae bacterium | reverse complement strand
GTATCACTGGAAAAAAACATTGCCGAACATTTTTGTTCGGCAATGATGGTGGGGGAAGGTGGATTCGAACCACCGAAGTCAGTGACAACAGATTTACAGTCTGCCCCATTTGGCCGCTCTGGAATTCCCCCATATGAACTTAAGTGGAGCTGGTGGACGGATTCGAACCCCCGACCTGCTGATTACAAATCAGCTGCTCTACCAGCTGAGCTACACCAGCAGTTCCAGCAACAGGGATTATGATAGCAGGTGTGTCCCGTTTTGTCAACACTTTTTTCGATTTCTTTTGAAAAAATTCAGCCCCCTTGCGGGGGCAGAGAAAAAGATTCAGCGAACGCGCCAGGTGCCGCGGGTAAACAGGGCCAGAATGGGGAAAATCTCCAGTCGGCCGGCCAGCATATCAAAGGACAGCACCAGCTTGGAAAGATCGGAATAGGCACCGTAGTTGCAGGTGGGGCCAACGGCCTCCAGACCCGGGCCAATGTTGTTGAAGCATGCCAACACGGCGGTAAAGTTGGTGGCAGTGGAGAAATTATCCAGGGAGATCACCAGGAAGCTGATGATGATAATGACCACATAGGCAGCCAAATATGCGTTGGTGTTGGCCAGGATCTTTTCATCGATAACCTGTCCGTTGTTGCGCACCACCTCTACCTTCCGGGGGTGAATGACCTGGCGAATGTTGCGCCGCAGGCTCTTGAGCAGCAAAATCACACGGATGCATTTAATGCCGCCGCCGGTGGAGCCGGCACAGGCACCTACGACCATCAAAAGGAGCAGAATGCCTTTGGAAAAGCTTGGCCACAGGTCAAAGTCCGTGGTGGCGTAGCCGGTGGTGGTGACGATAGTGGCTACCTGGAAGGCGGCATGCCGGATGGTTTCTTCCAAAGTGTCATACAGCCCCCGGATGTTCCAGGAGATGGCGGCGATGCTGGCCAAAACCAATCCCAGATACAGCCGCAGTTCCTCATCCCGGAAAACGGCGGTAAATTCCTTGAGCAGCAGCAGATAGTAGCAGCCAAAGTTTATGCCGAAAAGCAGCATAAACACGGTGGTCACGTTCTGGAGATAAGGAGAGTAGCCGGCAATGGAGTCGTTTTTAATGCCAAAGCCGCCGGTGCCGGCAGTACCCAACGCGGTACAGACAGAGTCGAACAGGGGCATTCCGCCGGCAAGGAGGAAAACAATGTTCAAAACCGTGAGGAACACATAGATCAGATACAGAATCCCGGCGGTTTTCTTCATACGGGGCACCAGCTTGCCCACGCTGGGGCCGGGGCTTTCCGCCCGGAGAAGATGCATGGTAAAGCCATCGTTGCCGCCCTGGGGGGCAATGGCCAGCAAAAACACCAGCACGCCCATGCCGCCCAGCCAATGGCTGAAGCTGCGCCAGTACAAAATGCCCCGGGGCAGACTTTCTACCTCTGGCAGGATAGAGGCACCGGTGGTGGTAAAACCGGAAACGATCTCAAAGAAAGCGTCCACATAGCGGGGAATAGCACCGGAGAAGTAAAAGGGCAGGCAGCCCAGGAGACTCAGAATCACCCATCCAATGGCCACAGACACCAGCCCTTCTTTCTCCTGGAAGGCGCGTCCGGAGCCCCGGCAGGTCAAAAACAGCAGACCCACCACGGCGGCAATGGCCGCAATGGAGCCGACAAATGCAGATACGGCACTGGCTTCCCCGCAAAAAAGGCTGATCAGCAGGGCGGGAAGCATGAATGCGGTCTCAATGGCCAGCATCTTGGCAATGAATTGCCCCATCATTTTATAATTCATGGCAATGCTCCGTTATGCAAAGATGTCGTTAAGCTGCAGCAAAGAGCCCCGGCCGGGGGTGACAAGGATCACGGTGTCGCCCTTTTGGAAGGAAGAATTACCACCGGGCAGTTCCGTTTGGCCGGCGTGGTTGATGCTGGCGATCAGCACATTGGGTTTAAGCTTCAGATCCTTCAAAGGCACACCGCAGTGGAGGGTGTGCTTGTCCACCAGAAACTCCACAGCCTCCAGCTTGCCGTCGGCGATGGCGTGAACGGAGATGGCGGCACCGGCCTGGTTCTGCATGGC
>JAGAPB010000097.1 GCA_017847995.1 Oscillospiraceae bacterium | reverse complement strand
GCTGCCCTGATGACCCGCGGCATCACCGAAATTGCCCGTCTGGGTACCGCCATGGGCGCCCAAACCGAAACCTTTGCCGGGCTTTCGGGCATCGGCGACCTGATTGTCACCTGTACCTCGATGCACAGCCGCAACCGCCGCGCGGGCATTCTGGTGGGGCAGGGCAAAACCGCCGCCCAGGCCATCGAAGAGGTAGGCATGACGGTGGAAGTATACACAGCCGCCGCCTGCGCCTATCAACTTGCCAAACGCCACGGGGTGGAAATGCCCATCACCCGCGAAATTTACCAGGTACTGTATGAGAACAAAAACGTGAAGGATGCGGTGCGCGACCTGATGGGCCGCCCCGGCCGCCACGAGTCGGAAACCATCTGGCTCAACAACTAAGCTCTTTTGCCCGCCCCAAAGCATTGGGGCGGGTATTTTGCATTCTGCGGGGCATCCTCAAAGGGATTGTACAAACAAAAGCTTTTCGGAAGGGCCATTTTTGGGTAACAGACCCAACGTCAGGTACTTGAAAAAACCCCGGCTTTGTTTTACAATAATCTGTGGATTGTTAATCTAAAAACAATGCTGTCAAAACAATGCGGAACAACGCAAAAAGAAAGGATGTCTGACATGGCTACCCTCAATAAAAAGACTGTTGAAGATCTGAATGTTACCGGCAAGCGCGTTCTGGTGCGCTGCGACTTTAACGTTCCTATGAAGGACGGCGTCATCACCGACGACAACCGTATCGTAGGCGCTCTGCCCACCATCAAGTACCTGATGGAAAAGGGCGCAAAGGTGATCCTCTGCTCCCACTTTGGCAAGCCCAAGAACGGCCCCGAAGAAAAGTTCTCTCTGGCTCCTGTTGCCAAGGCCCTGGGCAGCTATCTGGGCAAGGAAGTTGTTTTTGCCAACGATGACGAAGTAGTAGGCGAAAACGCCCGCGCCGCTGTTGCCGCCATGCAGGATGGCGACGTTGTTCTGCTGCAGAACACCCGCTTCCGTGCCGAAGAAACCAAGAACGGCGAAGCCCTGAGCAAGGACCTGGCCTCTTTGTGCGAAGTTTATGTAAACGACGCCTTTGGTGCTGCCCACCGTGCCCACTGCTCCACCGCCGGTGTTGCCGCCTTTGTGGAAGAAGCCGGTGTTGGCTACCTGATGAAGAAGGAAATCGAATACCTGGGCAACGCTGTGGAAGACCCCGTTCGTCCTTTCGTTGCCATCCTGGGCGGCGCCAAGGTTGCCGATAAGCTCAACGTTATCAACAACCTGCTGGAAAAGGTCGACACCCTGATCATCGGCGGCGGCATGGCCTACACCTTCCTGGCTGCCAAGGGCTACGGCGTTGGCACCTCTCTGCTGGATAACGAAAAGATCGAATACTGCGGCGAAATGATGAAGAAGGCCGAAGAAAAGGGCGTTAAGCTGCTGCTGCCCGTTGACGTTGTCACCGCTGCCGGCTTCCCCAACCCCATCGATGCCGAAATTGAAACCGTTGTATACGACGCCGACAAGATCCCCGCTGACCGCGAAGGCCTGGATATCGGCCCCAAGACCCGCGAACTGTATGCCGAAGCTGTAAAGAGCGCCAAGACCGTTGTTTGGAACGGCCCCTTGGGCGTATTCGAGAACCCCATCCTGGCTGCCGGCACCATCAGCGTAGCCAAGGCCCTGGCCGAAACCGATGCCACCACCATCATTGGCGGCGGCGACAGCGCTGCTGCTGTTAAGCAGCTGGGCTTCGGTGACAAGATGAGCCACATCTCCACCGGCGGCGGCGCCTCTCTGGAATATCTGGAAGGCAAGGTTCTGCCCGGCATTGCCTGCATCAGCGACAAGTAATCGAGAAACCGACCCAAGGGGGCAGGGCTGAAACCCTGCCCCTGTTTTTCGAAACGCCCCGCAAAGGGCAGGGAAGGGAGGATGCCCCATGGAATTTCACTATGAATTTGGCCCCGGCTTTGAGCATGGCTATAACTACGTCCCGCCTGTTGCGGAAGCGATCTCTCCGCTGGGGGAAGGGCTGCTGGTCATGATGGGCGCTGTTTTGGTGCTGGTCATTTTGATGGCCATTGCCGCCACAGCGGCGGTTTATGTGCTGCAGGCCCTTTCGCTGCAAACCATGGCCAAACGCCGCGGCATAGCCAATGCCTGGCTGGCCTGGGTGCCGGTGGGCAGCAGTTGGCTGCTGGGTGCCATTACCGATGACATCAACCTGCGCCAGGGCAAAAAGACCAGCTACGCCATCGTGCTGCTGGTGGTCACTGCCGCCTGCATGGGCGCCGGGTTCTCCCTTTTTCTCATTCCTTTCCTGGGGCTGTTTTCGGGCCTGTTCAGCATTGCGGTGCTGGTGGTCTACTACATCGCCCTCTACGAGATCTACCGTGACTATACCCCCAGGAATGCGGTGCTTTACCTGGTGCTGAGCATCCTGCTGGGTATCCATTGGCTGCTGCTGTTCCTGCTGCGGCAAAAGCGACCCCTTTCCCTGGGCGGAAACCCCGACGGCCCTGCCCCCCGGTCGGCGCAGCCCCCACAGGCCGCCCCCGCTCCAATTCCGGTGCAGCAAAGGCCTCAGCCCCCCGTTGGCTGGAGCCCCGATCTCAACTGGGAGCCCCCCTCCGCCCAACCGGACCCCTGCCCCAAGGAACACTGGGCCGGCATTATGCAGCCCGAAGAATTTTGGCCCGAACCCCACATCGAAGAAGAACCCGAATCCCGGGATAAATAAGGAGCATCATATTATGAACAAGAAACTGCGCAAAGCCGTCATCGCCGGCAACTGGAAAATGAATAAAAACCGTGCCGAGGCCAAGGCTCTCATCGAAGAACTGAAGCCCCTGGTAAAGGATGCCGACTGCGGCGTCATCGTCTGTGTCCCCTTCACCGACCTGGAAACCGTTCTGGCTGCCACCGAAGGCAGCAACATCTGCGTTGGCGCACAGAACTGCCACTTTGCCCCTTCCGGCGCCTTCACCGGCGAAATTGCAGCCACCATGCTGACCGAGATGGGCGTGGAATATGTTGTGCTGGGCCACAGCGAACGCCGCCAGTATTTTGGCGAAACCGACGTTACCGTAAACAAGCGTCTGCGCGCCGCCCTGGATGCCGGCCTCAAGCCCATCGTATGCGTTGGCGAACTGCTGGAACAGCGTGAACAGGGCGTTACCGCCGAAGTGGTCGGCATGCAGACCCGCATCGCCCTGGGCGGTGTTTCGGCCGAAGAACTGAAGAACATCATCATCGCCTACGAACCCGTTTGGGCCATCGGCACCGGCAAGACCGCCACCGCCGACCAGGCCGGCGAGGTTTGCGGCCTCATCCGTGCCACCGTTGCCGACCTGTACGGCAAGGAAGCAGCCGACGGTCTGACCATCCAGTACGGCGGCAGCATGAACGCCGGCAACGCAGCCGAACTGCTGGCCCAGGAAGATGTTGACGGCGGCCTCATCGGCGGCGCTGCCCTCAAGGCTCCTGATTTCTCTGCCATCGTAGCCGCAGCCTCCAAGTAAAAACAGATTTTTCTGAAAGGAACATTGCTATGAAAAAGCCTCTGGCACTTATCATCATGGACGGCTTTGGCTGCCGCCCCGAAGAATACGGCAACGCCATCAAGGCTGCCAAGCATCCCAACATCGACCGCCTGTTTGGCCAGAACCCCATCACCCAGATCGGTGCTTCCGGCATGGACGTTGGTCTGCCCGATGGGCAGATGGGCAACTCGGAAGTTGGCCATACCAACATCGGCGCCGGCCGTGTTGTTTACCAGGAACTGACCCGCATCACCAAGTCCATCAAGGACGGCGATTTCTTTGAAAACGAAGCTTTCCTGAACGCCGTGGAAAACTGCAAGAAAAACGGCAGCGCCCTGCACATGATGGGCCTGCTTTCCGACGGCGGCGTGCACAGCCACAACACCCACCTCTATGGTCTGCTGGAGCTGGCCAAGCGCCACGGCCTGGAAAAGGTGTTCGTACACTGCTTTATGGACGGCCGTGACGTGCCCCCCTCTTCCGGCATCGACTTTGTAGCCCAGCTGCAGGCCGAAATGGAAAAGATCGGCGTGGGCAAGGTTGCCACCATCATGGGCCGCTACTACGCCATGGACCGCGACAACCGCTTTGAACGTGTGGAAAAGGCCTATGCCGCCATGGTTTACGGCGAAGGCGTGCAACTGCCCGCCGACAAGGTGATGGAAGCCAGCTATGCCGCCGAAGTTACCGATGAATTTGTGGTTCCTGCCGTTTGCGAAGCCGACGGCAAGATCCAGCCCAACGACTCGGTCATCTTCTTCAACTTCCGCCCCGACCGCGCCCGCGAGATCACCCGCACCCTGGTGGACCCCGATTTTGCCGGCTTTGAACGCAAAAACGGCTTCTTCCCCCTCACCTTTGTCTGCATGACCCAGTATGACGCCACCATGCCCAACGTACAGGTCGCCTTCAAGCCCCAGAGCCTGAAGAACACCTTCGGCGAATACATTTCGGCCAACGGGCTGACCCAGCTTCGCATTGCCGAAACCGAAAAGTACGCCCATGTCACCTTCTTCTTCAACGGCGGCGTGGAAGCTGTCAGCGAAGGCGAAGACCGCGCCCTCATCGCTTCCCCCAAGGTTGCCACCTATGACCTGAAGCCCGAAATGAGCGCCTACGAAGTGGCCGACGAAGCCGTTGCCCGTCTGGAAAGCGGCAAATACGACGTTATGATCCTCAACTTTGCCAACTGCGACATGGTTGGCCACACCGGTGTGTTTGACGCCGCTGTTGCCGCTGTGGAGGCCGTTGACACCTGCCTGGGCAAGGTTGTGGACAAGATTGTGGAACTGGGCGGCACCGCTCTGATCACCGCCGACCACGGCAACGCCGACCAGATGTACGAACCCGACGGCGCACCCTTTACCGCCCACACCACCTATCCCGTTCCCTTTGTTGTGGTCAATCACGACTGCAAGCTGCGGGAAGGCGGCCGCCTGGCCGACATTGCCCCCACCATGCTGGAACTGCTGGGCCTGCCCCAGCCTGCCGAAATGGACGGCACCTCCCTTATCGCAAAGTAACCCCAACAATTTCGACCCTCTGCACCAAGCAGGGGGTCGTTTTTTGTGTACGAACCATGAAAGCTTTGTGAACCTTGGTTCCCCAAACTTGCGTACCTACGCTATTTTTGATACAATACCATCAGCGAACAGGGGGAGGTGCGCCCCAAAGGCCCCTGACCCCCGCCGCATGCATTATGATTAAAGGTAGTGATTATACTTTGGACAGTATCCCTTGGGCGTCTTTGCTGGCCCTGGTCGTTTTGCTGGCCCTGTCGGCCTTCTTTTCGGGCAGCGAAATGGCCTTCTCCTCCCTCAACCAGATCCGCCTGAAAGCCATGGAACAGGATGGCAACAAAAAGGCCGGAACGGTCCTTTCCATCATCGAAAAGTTTGAAAAGGCCCTTTCCACCCTGCTGATCGGCAACAATGTGGTAAACACCGCCGCCGCTTCGGTCACCACCGTGCTGGTAACTTCGATGTTCGGCGTAAAGGGGGTAGCCATCGGCACCGCCGCCATCACCGTGGCACTGCTCATCTTTGGCGAAATCTTGCCCAAAAGCTACGCCAAGCAGAACTCTGAAAAGTTTGCCATGGCGGTTTCCGGCCCCCTCAGCCTGCTCATCAAGCTGCTGACCCCCGTGGTCTGGCCTTTTATGAAGCTGCAGCAGATGACCCGCCGGGATGAGGATGGGGAAGAAGAAGCCCCCACCATGACCGAAGAAGAACTGAAATATATGATCGAAGCCATCGAGGAAGAAGGCGTACTGGAAGAGCAGGAAAGCGAACTGGTGCAGTCTGCCCTGGAATTTGACGAGATCACCGCCCAGGAGATCCTCACCCCCCGTGTGGATGTGGAGGCCCTGGACATCACCGAAGAAAGCGAAGAAATTCTGCGCCGTGTCACCGGGCTGGGCTTTTCCCGCCTGCCGGTCTACGAGGGCACGGTGGATAACATCTGCGGTGTGGTGCGCAGCCGCGATATTTTGGAAGCTGCCCTGCAAAACCGCGAAAACATCGACCTGCGTTCTTTGATGACCCCCTGCATGTACATCCACAAAACCATGAAGATCTCCCAGCTTCTGGGCATGTTCCAGAAGAACAAGGGCCACCTGGCGGTGGTCACCGACGACTACGGCGGCACCCTGGGCATCGTTACCATGGAGGACGTGCTGGAACAGCTGGTGGGCGACATCTGGGATGAAAGCGACGAGGTGGTGACCGCCGTTACCCACATCGACAGCAGCACCGTTGAGGTGGCCGGCGACGAAAACATCTACGACTTTTTTGACGAGATCGACTTTGACACCCGCAAGTTTGAAAGTGAATTCAACACCGTGGCCGGTTGGGCTACCGAACAGTTTGAGCGCATCCCCGAAGTGGGCGAAAGCTTTGTTTGGCACGGCCTGAAGGTCACTGTGACCGAAATGGACGACGCCCGCATCATCCGCCTGCGTGTCGAAATGCTGCCGGATGCAGAGGAACAAGAGGACGACTGACCCTTATCCAACAGGAGAGAAAACATCATGAACCGCTTTATTGAGGCAAAAAGAATCGTGGTAAAGGTGGGCTCCTCCACCCTGACCCATCCCAGCGGGGGCATCAACCTGCGCCGCATGGATGAGCTGGTGAAGGTGCTGGCCGACATCAAAAACAGCGGCCGGGAGATCATTCTGGTTTCCTCCGGCGCCGTTGCAGCCGGTGTGGGCAAACTGGGCCTGGGCAGCCGCCCTGCCGATATTCCCGGCAAACAGGCCTGCGCCGCCGTGGGCCAAAGTGAGCTGATGTACCTTTATGACAAGGGCTTTGGCGAATACAACCACAGCATCGGCCAGGTGCTGCTGACCTACGACGCCATCGAGCACAGCGACCGCCGCCGAAACATCCACAACACCTTCGAGCGCCTGCTGGAAATGGGCGTTATTCCTATCGTAAACGAAAACGACACCGTTTCGGTGGATGAAATCAAAATCGGCGACAACGACACCCTTTCGGCCGAGGTGGCCATCCTCACCGGTTCTGATGTACTGATCATCTTCAGCGACATTGACGGCCTTTACACAGCCAACCCCGCCGACCACCCCGATGCCAGGCTGGTTCCCCTTGTAACCAAGGTGGATGAAAACCTGATGTCCACCGCCGGCGGTGCCGGCAGCAACCGTGGTACCGGCGGCATGCAGACCAAGCTCACCGCCGCCCGGCGTGCCGGGTCGGAGGGCATCGATATGGCCATCCTCAACGGCAGCCGGCCCCATCTGCTGTATGACCTGCTGGAAGGCAAAGAGGTGGGCACCCGCTTTGAACTGAACCAAACCGCCCAATTGTAAGCTTTGAAGGAGGAAGGGAAGATGTCCCAAACCGCCGAATATGTAAAAGAAGTTGGCCGCCGTGCCAAGGCCGCAGCCCGTGTGTTCGGCCAGTGCGGCGCCGCCCGGCGTGATAAGGCCCTGCTGGCCATCGCCGACGCCCTGGAAGAGGGCGTGGAAGAAATTTTGCAGGCCAACGCACAGGACCTGGAGGCCGCCGACCAAAACGGCATGCGCGATTCCCTCAAGGACCGCCTGCGCCTTACCCCCCAGCGTGTTGCATCCATTGCCGAGGCGGTGCGCCAGGTGGTGGCCCTGCCCGACCCTGTGGGCGAGATCGACATGGGCACCGTGCGCCCCAACGGCCTGCGCATCCAGCGGGTGCGTGTTCCCCTGGGGGTGGTGGGCATCATCTTCGAGGCCCGTCCCAACGTCACCGTGGACGCCGCCGCCCTTTGCCTCAAATCGGGCAATGCCTGCATCCTGCGGGGCGGCAATGAGGCCATCCATTCCAACCTGCTGCTGGCCCGGTTGATGCGGGGTGCCCTGGCCCGATGCGGCCTGCCCGAGGACACCATCCAGCTCATCAGCGACACCAGCCGTGAATCGGCCAACGCCATGATGGACCTGCGGGGCTATCTGGACGTGCTCATCCCCCGCGGCGGCGCCGGGCTCATCCGTGCCGTGGCCGAAAACGCCCACGTGCCGGTCATCGAAACCGGCGTGGGCAACTGCCATGTGTATGTGGATGCCACCGCCGACCTGGAAATGGCGGTAAACATCATCGACAACGCCAAAAACCAGCGGCCCTCGGTCTGCAACGCGGCCGAGACCCTGCTGGTGCATAAAGACATTGCCGGGCAGTTCCTGCCCCTGGCACAGGCCAAACTGCAGGAACACAGCACCCAACTGCGCTGTGACCCCGCTGGCTGTGCCATCCTGCCCCAAAGCACCCCCGCCACCGAGGAGGACTGGGCCACCGAATACGGCGACTACATCCTGGCGGTGCGTGTGGTGGAAAGCCTTGACCAGGCTCTGGAACACATTGCCCGCTATTCCACCGGCCACAGCGAGGCCATTGTCACCCGTGACTACGACGCCGCCCAGCGGTTCCTGAATGAAGTGGACGCCGCGGCTGTTTACGTCAACGCATCCACCCGCTTCACCGACGGCGGTGAATTCGGCTTCGGGGCCGAGATCGGCATCTCTACCCAGAAGCTCCACGCCCGCGGCCCCATGGGCCTACGGGAACTGACCACCGTAAAATATATGATCTATGGCGATGGTCAGGTTCGCTGAGCGTTTTCACTTCATCACGGCAGCCCCGCTGCCCAAAGGAGGTTTTTGATATGGCAGAAACTACCGCCCGCGGCGCCCGCAGACGCAAGGGCGCGGCCCCCATCGGCGCCATCTTCATCCTGCTGGCGGTCATCGGCCTGGTGGCAGTATTGATTTTTACCATCGGCCTGACCCGCAACTTTGTGGATAACACCGCCCAAAAAACAGAATTTGAAGAAATGATCCGCCCCGTGCTGATGTTCGACCCTGTTCCCTTCGAGGATCCCAACGACCTTCAGCCCGCCACCCTGCTGCAGGCTTCCATGTGGTCGGCCCTGCTGGGCGAAAAGCGCGGCAGCTACCAGTATGACGAAATGAAGCTGCTGGTGGTTCCGGCCTCCGACCTGGATGTAAACGCCCAGGCCCTGTTTGGCCCCACCGTCACCCTGCAGCACCAGACCTTTGGTAACTACGATGCCACCTTTGTTTTTGACCAGGAGACCAACACCTACCGTGTGCCCATCGTGGCCCAGATCGGCTCCTACACTCCAAAGATCGAAAAGATCACCCAGCAGGGCAGCGAGGTCCTGCTGATGGTGGGCTATCTGCCCCCCGATACCCTGTGGACCGCTGAACAGGCCCAGCGCGAGGACGGCCAGGCTCAGCCCGATAAGCACATGATCTATGTGCTGGAAGAAAACGACAAGGGCGATTACTACATCTCGGCCATCCGCGATACCGCCAATGCAGGTCTGCCCGGCGGCGAATATTCGGGCAGCGAGGTCATCAGCCCCGAAATGATGGGCAACGCCGCCCTGGACGAAGACGCACTGAGCAAGCTGGAGGAAGAGCGCGCCGAACAGGAGGCCCAAGAGGCCCAGACCGAAGAGGACGGCGCTTCCGAAGAGGAAGAAGCCGAAGAATAAGCAGGTGACAGCATGAAAAAGGAAACCATCATCAAGAATGGCATCACCTTTGGCAGTGCTTTGGCCATGGTCATTTCCTACACCAACTGGCACTCCATTTTCTGGGCCATTGTGCATGGACTGCTGGGCTGGGTGTATGTCATCTATTACATCATCTTCCACTAAAACAAAAAACAACCCCCATACCTGACGTATGGGGGTTGACTTTATGTAGTGGCGAACTTATTTTACAATTTCAAACTGGTCGGCTTCTTCCAGGTCTACCCAGTAGAAGTCGTTGGCGTAGGCACGTTCGGGCAGAACGATCAGAGCGTAGAGCTCGTCATTGTTGGCGGGCAGGGGGGTGGCGTGGTAAACGCCGGGGTACAAAGTGACCATGGTGCCCTTGGGTACCAGGAAAGCTGCGGTGCGGTCGGTGTCGGGGCCGCCGGCGGGGGTCACATGCAGAATGGCGTCGTCGGTGATGGGCAGAATGCCTTCGCAGGTGGTGGTGTGGTATTCAACACCGGTGATCTTCATGTCCTGCTTCTTTACCATCAGGGGAGAGAAGCCGACGGGCAGGCTGCTTTCGCAGAACCAGCGGCTGTTGTCGCGGTAGAAGGTGTGGAATTCGCCGCCAACATGGTCGCCCTTGGGTTCCACAATGTTGGTGTAGGTGCCGTAGGGAGCAAATGCTTCAATGCTCAGGGGCTGTACTTTAACAGTTTTCATAAATGGTTCCATCCTTTCAGCCTAATTATAAGGCGGGGTATGGCCCGAAAAATGGCGTCGGACCATCCGTTCAAGCCTTATTGTAGCACAATTTTTTGGGGTTTTTCAAGATAGCGGAAAAGGCCCCGAAAGCAGACGTTTGCCAACACAAAAGTAATATGCAAAGTGCCTATCTTGGGGGCGTAATCTCCGTTTAAAATGACGGTAAATTTTTTGTGAACAGCACTGGACAGGGCCCAAAATAGGTCAATATGAACAATTGTGCATCGGCTTCCAATGTGAAAAACGCGAAAGGGATTGGGATTATGTCAAAAAGCACGAAATCATTTGATGTAGTTTGTACAAAATTGGTAACTAATCTTGTAATCCACTTGACTTTGAATGAAAAAAAGGGTATTTTTAATATCGACCTTGAGCCTTTGCGTCCAATTGCGAACCGTTACTTGTCAAAGGTAGTTCAAGGTCTATATTTTCAAGCGAAACACTCTTGGTCAGGAGGCGTAAAGGGATGAAAACCGGCTACACCATTGGCTGCGACTATGGCACGCTTTCCATGCGCGCGGTTTTGGTTCGTCTGGAAGACGGCGCTGTTTTGGCCGAGCATGTCTATGAATATCCCGATGCCGTTATCACCGACCGCCTGCCCGGCAGCGAAGTGGAGCTGAAAGGCCCCGGCTGGGCACTGCAAAACCCCGATGACTGGCTGGATGCCCTGTGTACCAACGTTCCCGCTGTCATCCAGGAAGCCGGCGTAAACAAGGAGGACATCCTTGGTCTTTCGGTGGACTTTACCACCTGCACCGTGCTGCCCATGGATGAACAGGGCAATGTGCTGTGCCAGCTTCCCCAGTACCGCAACCGTCCCCACGCCTGGCCCAAGCTGTGGAAAAACCACACCGCCGCGGCCGAGGCCGAAGCCTTCACCGCCCTGGATGCCGAAAAGAAATACGGCGTGCTGGACGACTACGGCTTCCGTGCTTCTTCCGAGTTCTTCTTCCCCAAGCTGCTGAAGACTCTGCACGATGACCCCGAAGTTTACAACGCAGCCTACACCTTCATGGAAGGCGGCGACTACGTTACATATAAGATGACCGGCGAGCTGAACCGCAGCAGCTGTTTGGCAGCCGCCAAGGCCCAGTACGACTGCTCCGGCCGCGGATATCCTCCCAAGGAGTTCTTCCGTGACCTGGATCCCCGCTTTGAAAATGTGGTGGAAGACAAGCACCTGGGCAACATCGTCACCATTGGCCAGCGGGCAGGCTATCTGCAGCCCGAAATGGCCGAAAAGCTGGGCCTGAAAGCCGGTATGCCGGTGGCCATCGCCCATGCCGACGCCGCCATCGCCCTCATCGGCGCAGGCGTCACCAAGCCTAACGAGATCACCTTCATCATGGGCACCTCTACCTGCCACATGATGACCGCCGAAACCAAGGAACAGATCCCCGGTATGTTCGGCGTATACAAGGACGGCATCCTGCCCGACTGCTACACCTATGAAGCAGGGCAGAGCGCCGTTGGCGACATCTTCGACTGGTTCTGCCGCCGCATGGTGCCCCAGAGCTACTTCGACGAAGCCAACGCCCGCGGTGTTGCCATCCAGAAGGTGCTGGACGAAAAGGCCGGCCAGATCCCCGTTGGTGCCAGCGGCATCATGGCTCTGGACTGGATGAACGGCAACCGCAGCATTCTGCAGGATGCCGACCTCACCGGTATGATCATGGGCCTGACCCTTTCCACCAAGGTCGAGGAAGTCTACCGCGCCCTCATCGAAGCCACCGCATTTGGCACCCGTGTTATCATGGAAGCCTTTCAGGAGTACAATGTACCGGTCAACAAGATCTTCGCCTGCGGCGGTCTGGCTCACAAGAGCCCCGTGCTGATGCAGATCTACGCCGATGTGCTGAACGCTCCCATCACCGTTACCGCGGTGAAGCAGACCTCCGCCCTTTCGGCCGCTATCTTTGCCGCCGTTGCCGTGGGCCAGGCCGACGGCGGTTACGACACCTTTGAAGATGCTGTTGCCCACATGGTGCAGCCTCCCAAGTGTGTTTATACCCCCAACCCCGAAAACGTACCCAAGTACGACCAGCTCTACAAAGTTTATCGCGCAATGCACGACTATCTGGGCGCTGCCAACAGCCCCATGAAGGAACTGCGCCGCATCCAGCGCGAAAACATCCATTAATGTTGTTTACCGCAATAGCGGAAACATAGAAAAATGTACATTCATTTTTAGGAGGTAATCAAAAATGAAAAAGATCCTGGCTATGCTGCTGGCTCTGATGATGGTTCTGTCTCTGGCCGCTTGCGGCGCAAAGGCTCCCGCTGAAGAACCCGAAGCTCCCGCTGCTGACGCTCCCGAAGCCGAAGCTCCCGCCGAAGAAGCTGGCGAATCCTACACCATCGCTACCGTTGTTAAGCTGACTGGTGTTGCTTGGTTCGACCGTATGGAAGTTGGCGTAAACCGTTTCGCCGCTGACCATCCCGAACATGACGTATTCCAGACCGGCGCTGCTACCGCTGACCCCGCTGAACAGGTTCGCGTAATCGAAGACCTGATCGCTCAGGGCGTTGACGCTATCACCGTAGTTCCCAACTCCACCGAATCTCTGGAAGCTGTTCTGGGCAAGGCTATGGAACAGGGCATCGTTGTTGTTGCTCACGAAGCTTCCACCATCCAGAACGCTGACTGCGACGTTGAAGCTTTCGTTAACGCTGAATACGGCGACCACTTCATGGGCAAAATCGGCGAAATGATGGGCGGCGAAGGCCAGTACACCACCTTCGTAGGTGCTCTGACCGCTACCTCTCACAACGAATGGGTTGACGCTTCTGTTGCTCGTCAGGAAGCTGAATATCCCAACATGGAACTGATCTCCAACAAGAACGAAACCACTGAAAACGAAGAAACCGCTTACACCAAGACCAAGGAACTGCTGACTGCTTATCCCGAACTGGTTGGTTTCCAGGGCTCCGCTATGACCGACGTTCCCGGCGTTGGCCGTGCTATCCAGGAAGCTGGCAAGCAGGATTCTACCGTAGTTATCGGTACCTCTCTGGTATCCGTTGCTGGTAAGTATCTGGAAGACGGCTCCATCGACATGATCTCCTTCTGGGATCCCGCTGAAGCTGGCTACGCCATGAACGAACTGGCTCTGCTGCTGCTCGAAGGCGGCAAGATCGAAGACGGCATGTCCCTGACTGCTCCTGGCTACCAGAACCTGAAGCTGGACGGCAAGGTACTGTACGGCTCCGCTTGGATCGACGTTACCAAGGACAACATGGGCGACTACGACTTCTAATTAGAAGCTTAGTTTGAATTAATTAACGCGGTTTAACCGCATGATACCGGCCGCAGGCACGCCTGTGGCCGGTATCCCCGTAAAAAAGACTGGCGCTTGGCTTGAAATAAGTGTGCGGCACAACCCTTATGTCGCCCCAAAACCGGTGAACAGCCGCTGTAGCATGTAGTGCCGATTGGTATACCTGCTATGGGGGCTTTTTATGTTTTAAGACCCCTGCCGGTGGGTAAAAGGGTATATTTTACCACTGACTTGTATGAAACAAAATCAAGGGGTGGGGGAGGAGAAATTATATGTCCAAGGTATTCATGAAGCTTTCGGGTATCTGTAAGTCCTTTGGCGGCGTACAGGCTTTGAAAGACATCGACATGGAGATCATGGAGGGTGAGACTCGCTGCCTGGCCGGCTAAAACGGCGGCGGCAAATCTACCCTGATCAAGATCATCTCGGGCTATTATACGCCCGATAGCGGCTCTATTGAAATTGGTGGAAAGACCTATAGCAAGATGACCCCTCAGCAGGCCATCGATGAAGGCATTCAGATCATCTATCAGGACTTTTCCATTTTCCCGAACCTGACTGTTGCTGAGAATATTGCAATGCCCTCCGAAAGAATGGACGGCAAAAAATTTGTTGACTGGAAATCGATCCGTGCCAAGGCCCAGAAGGCCCTTGACATGGTTAATGTAAAAATGGACCTGGACGCCCTGGTGGGCGACCTGCCCGTTGCCGATAAGCAGTTGGTTGCCATCTGCCGCGCTTTGCTGCAGGATGCCAAGCTGCTCATCATGGACGAACCTACCACCGCTCTGACCAAGAAGGAAGTTGACGCCCTGTTCAAGGTAGTCCGCGACCTGCAGGCCAAGGGCATCACCATCATCTTCGTTTCTCACAAGCTGGAAGAAGTTTTTGAGATCTGCGAAAAGCTGACCATCCTGCGCAGCGGCGAAAAGGTCATCGAAGGTGATATGGCCGACTTTGACCGCGAAAAGTTCATCTACTACATGACCGGCCGCAAGATCAAGGAAAGCTATTACGAAAAGCCCAACATTGCCGGCGACTGCCTGATGAAGGTGGACAACATCGGCATCAAGACCCTGTTCAAGGGTGTTTCCTTCGAACTGTATCCCGGCGAAATCCTGGGCATCACCGGTCTGCTCGGTTCCGGCCGAAGCGAACTGGCCCGCGCCCTGTTTGGCCTGGAACAGCTGACCGAAGGCAAGATCTATATGGATGGCAAGGAAGTTGTCCTCAAGAGCGTTACCGACGCCATCGACCTGGGCATCGGCTATGTTCCCGAAGACCGTCTGACCGAAGGTCTGTTCCTGCCCCACACCATCTCCCGCAACATCATCGCTCCTGTTATCAAGCGCAACCTGACCAAGTCCGGCATGATCGACAACAAGAAGATCGAAGGCTCGGTTGATGACTGGATCGATGAACTGAAGATCAAGACCCCCTCCGGCAAGCTGCCCGCACAGGCTCTTTCCGGTGGCAACCAGCAGAAGGTCGTTATCGCCAAGTGGCTGGAACCCCAGCCCCGCGTGCTGATTCTGAACTGCCCCACCGTAGGTGTTGACATCGGCTCCAAGACCGACATCCAGGCCTACGCCCGCAAGCTGGCACAGAACGGCATGGGCGTTATCGTCATCTCCGACGACATTCCCGAAGTTCTGCAGACCTGCAGCCGTGTACTTATCATGAAGAAGGGCCGCATCGTGGAAGAACATCCCGTAACCGACCTGACCGAACAGTCTTTGGCTGCCAAGCTCAGCGAATCCTGAGTGAGTGTCTACTACTAAAAAATGAAAGGAATGATTATCGGTGAAAAAGCTTTTTAAGACTCACGAGACCTATGTAGCGCTCACCGTTATTGCTCTGTGCCTGGTCATCGGCATCATCAATCCCGTGTTCTTCAGCGCTCCTAATATCGTGAACCTGTTCCGAAATGCCACTGTTAACGGCATCATGGCCTTCGCCCTGATGATGGGCATCATCATCGGCGGCATCGACGTTGCCTTCCCCGCCGTTGCAGTTTGCTCCATGTACCTGACCACCAAGACCCTGGAGAGCATGGGCTACGACGGCCCTGTGTTCATCCCCATCCTGGCTGCCGCCCTCATCGGCACCCTCCTGGGCCTCATCAACGGTCTGATCATCACCAAGTTTGACCTGCCCGCCTTCATTGTTACTCTGGGTACCTCCAGTTTGTACCATGGCCTGCTGGTTTGGCTGGTTGGTTCCAAGCCCGTTAACCGTCTGGAACCCCCTCTGGAAGCCTTTGGTAAGATGGAAATTTTCCGCGTTACCAATGACACCACCTCGGCTGCCCTGCCCTGGACCTTTGTGTTCATGGTCGCCATGGCTCTCGTTGTATGGTTCATCCTCAACAAGACCATGCTGGGCCGCACCATTTTCGCCATCGGCGGCGACCGCACCTCGGCTGAGCGTGCCGGTTATCCCGTAAAGCGCACCATAGTATTCACCTACACCTTCATCGGCATGGCCGGTGGTCTGGCTGGCATCATCCACGCCATTCAGTCTCAGATGTGCATCCCCACCGACCTGATGGGCTGCGAAATGATGATCATTGCCGCCGTAGTTCTGGGCGGTACCACCATCAGCGGCGGCCGCGGCACCGTGCTTGGCACCTGCCTGGGTCTGGCTGTTATCACCATCGCCAAGAACTCGCTGATCCTGGTTGGCATCACCGCCACCTGGCAGCGCTTCGTTCTGGGTCTGATCATCGTAATCGGTACCGCTGTCTCGGCTTACCAGGCACTGCGTGCAAGCCGCAAGATCGCACCCGTTATGACCGAAGAAGAGGAAGGAGGAGTCGTAAATGGCTAAGAAGTTTAACGCGAACGACCTGAAGAAGGTTATGGCTGACGACGCTCAGCTGACCCGTTTGTTCTTCATCATGTTGGGCTCCTTCATCCTGATGTGCATTCTGGTTCCCGACAAGTTCCCCACCTGGAACAACATGAAGTCCATGATGTTCCAGTTCCCCGAAATCGGCATCTTTGCCCTGGCTGTTTCGCTGGGCATGCTGCTGGGCGGTATCGACCTTTCGGTTGTAAGTGTTGGTAACATCTCCACCATCATCGCTGCCCTGCTGATGAACAAGCTGGTGGAAGGCGGCATGAACGGCGGCCTCGCCGTGGTCATCGGCTGTGTTGTAGCCATGGTAATCGGCTGCATCTGCGGCACCTTCAACGGCCTGCTCATCGCCAAGCTGGGTATCCCCGCCATGATCGCCACCCTGGGCGCCATGGAAGTATTTGCCGGCCTGGGCGTTGGCCTGACCGACGGTGCTGCCATCTTCACCCCCGAAGCCTATGCCTTCATCGGCGCCGGTTACATCGCCGGCATCCCCGTTCCTCTGATCATCTTCCTGGTCGTAATGGTCATCTTCACCATCTTCCTGCAGAAGAAGACCTTCGGTATGGAACTGTACCTGGTTGGTACCAACCGCAAGGCTGCCCGCTTTGCCGGTATCAGCACCGATATGACCATCATCCGCACCCACATGGCCGGCGGCCTGCTGGCTGCCATCGGCGGTATCATCCTGTCCTCCCGCGTAACCTCCGCCAAGGCCTCTTACGGCTCTTCCTACATCCTGCAGTGTCTGCTGGTTGCCATCCTGGGCGGCATCAACCCCAACGGTGGTTTCGGCAAGGTTCCCGGCATTGTAATGGCCATCCTGACCCTGCAGTTCCTGTCCAGCGGCTTCAACATGATGCGTGCCGACAGCTACTTCAAGACCTTTATCTGGGGCTTCGTTCTGATCGCCGCCATGATCATCAACTACTATGGTGACAAGGCTGCCGAAAAGAAGAAGAGAGCTGCCGCAGCCGCCAAGCGTGCCGCCGAAAAGGCTGCCGCCGCTGCCGAAAACAACTAAAAAAGTCGATCCTCAATCAAATTTTTAGGAGGTACCATTATGCAGAGAATTCTGAACAACCCCGAAAATTATGTTGACGAAATGCTTGAGGGCGTTTACGCTGCCCATCCCGATCTGGTAAAGTACGTTGACGGCGACCTGCGCTGCTACGTTTCCACCAAGAAGAAGGAAGGCAAGGTAGGCATTGCCACCGGCGGCGGCTCCGGCCACCTGCCCCTGTTCATGGGTTATGTAGGCGAAGGTCTGCTGGACGGCGCTTCCATTGGCGGCGTGTTCCAGTCCCCCAGCGCTGACCAGATGGCTGCTGTTACCCGTGAAATCGACTCCGGCGCAGGCGTGCTGTACATCTACGGCAACTACACCGGCGACATCATGAACTTTGAAATGGCCCAGGAACTGGTTGACTTTGACGACATCAAGGTCATGCATGTTCTGGGTGCCGATGACGTTGCTTCCGCTCCCCAGGGCGAAGAAAGCAAGCGCCGCGGTGTAGCCGGCATCTACTTTGTATTCAAGTGCGCCGGCGGTGCTGCCGACTGCATGCTGCCCCTGGAAGAAGTTGCCCGCGTAGCCCAGAAGGCTGCCGACAACGTTCGCACCTTCGGCGTAGCCCTGTCCCCCTGCGTCATTCCCGAAAACGGCAAGGCCAACTTCAGCGTTGAACCCGGCCAGATGGAACTGGGCATGGGTATCCACGGCGAACCCGGTGTTGAAGTTACCGAACTGAAGCCCGCTGATCAGATCGTTGACTACATGATGGAACGCATTCTGCCCGATCTGCCCTATCAGTCCGGCGACGAAGTTGCTGTTCTGGTCAACGGCCTGGGCGGCACTCCTCTGGAAGAACTGTACATCATGTTCCGCCGCATCAATCAGATCCTGGAAGAAAAGGGTATCAAGTGCGTTTACACCAAGGCCGGTGAATGCGCCACTTCGATGGACATGATCGGTGTTTCTATCAGCGTCATGAAGGTTGACGAAGAATTGAAAAAGTATCTGAAGATGCCCTGCCACACTCCCTTTATCTCTCAGCCCCAGCTCTAAACAAAAAACCAAGGGGATGGGCTTTGGCTCATCCCCTGTCTTTTCAAACAGAAACGTAAGGAGATGTAATTGAAATGAGCGTTATGACCAGAGAATTGGTTGTTAAGTTTATCAACAACGCTGCTGCCATCATGGCAGAAAACAAGGACTACCTGGTTGAGCTGGACGCCTTCTGCGGCGACGGCGACCTGGGTCTGACCATGTCCAAGGGCTTTGCCGAAGCAGCCCGCATCGCCAACGAAAGCGCTGAAGCCGACCTGGGCAAGCTGCTGTTTACCGTAGGTTCCGGCATTGCCAAGATCGTTCCCTCCACCATGGGCACCCTGATGGGCAGCGGCTTCCTGAAGGCTGCCAAGGCTCTCAAGGGCAAGACCGAGCTGACCACCGAAGATTTTGCCGTATTCTGCGAATGCTACTACGCAGGTCTGCAGGAACGCGGCAAGGCCAACCCCGGCGAACGCACCATCCTTGACTCGCTGAAGCCCGCTGCTGACGCTGCCCGTGCCGCTGCCGATGCCGGCGAAGATTTTGCCGCCATTGCCAACAAGGCCTACGAAGCTGCCCTGCAGGGCGTGGAAGCCACCAAGGATATGGTTCACGTATACGGAAAGGCTGTGGTTCATCGCGCCAAGCTGGTCGGCATTGCCGACCAGGGTGCCATCGTTGGTTCTCTGTTCTACAAAGCACTGACCCAGACTTTCTAAGCCGAGTTCGTTGACTTTGCAAATTTTATAGCGTAAAATTGGCCGTAGAGAGAAGTCTCTGCGGCCTTTATTTTTTACCAGGGAGGGTTCCAGAATGAAAGTGATCACCCGCGATACCGGCATCTACAACTGCCAAAGCAAAGAGAACGCCCCCGCTGCCAGGGTGCAGCCCGGCGAAGTATTTTGTGTCGAGACCCAGCTTTGCGGCGGCGGCTGGCTGCAAACCGCGGAGGACCGCTGGAGCCCCGCCATCACCAAAGGCCCCAACTACTGCAATGTGGTGGAGGTGGAGGGCGCCCGCCCCGGTCAGCTTCTGGAAGTGACCATCCTTTCGGTGGAACCGGAGGAGCTGGGCTACACCGGCTTTGCCGGCTGGCGCAATGATCTTTCCCAAATGATCATCCCCAACGAATGGGATGTCGTGACCAAAACGGTGCGCATCCGGGATGGCTTTGTACAGTGGAGCGATGAACTCAAGCTGCCGGTCATCCCCATGGTGGGGGTGGTGGCCACTGCCCCGGCCGAAGGTTCTGTCACCAATGCCCTGGCGGTACGCACCGGCGGCAACATGGACCTGCAGGAGGTCTGCCCCGGCACCACCATCACCCTGCCGGTGGAATGTGCCGGCGCCCTGCTGCACATCGGTGACTGCCACGCCATCATGGGCGACGGCGAAATCTGCCGCGGCGGCGGCATCGAATGTCAGGCCAAGGTCACCCTGAAGGTGGAGCTGCGGGACCGCCCCGACCACTTCGACTGGATCTGGCTGGATAACGAAGACTATCTGATGGTTGCCGCCTGCGAAACCGACGTAAAGCAGAGCTTTGCCACCGCCGCCGGCCTGCTCATCAAGCGCATGGTGGCCGAATACGGCTTCTGCGAAAAGGAGGCCTATCTGCTGCTGGGCCAGGTGCTGGAAAGCCGCTGCAGCGTTTATGTCAGCCCCATGTACACCGTGGTCTGCAAGATCAACCGCAAATACCTCAAACCCGACCCCAATTTTGCCGAATAACCCCAAAGCCCCCGCAAAACCGTTTTGCGGGGGCTTTTTGCTCTTTCTTTCCCCCAAAAAGAGTGATAGAATAATAGCAGAGAGATTATCACGCAAAGGAGGCCCCATATGCCAAACACAACCCAGCCGGTACGGGGCCGCTTTGCCCCCAGCCCCAGCGGCCGCATGCATCTGGGCAATATTTTTTGTGCCATCATCTGCTGGCTTTCGGCCCGCAGCGCCGGGGGCAGCCTGGTGCTGCGCATCGAGGACCTGGACACCCTGCGCTGCACCAAACAAAATGCCGCGGTGCTCATTGACGACCTGCGCTGGCTGGGGCTTGATTGGGACGAAGGCCCCGACATCGGCGGCCCAAACTTTCCCTATTACCAAAGTGACCGCTTTGATATTTACGCCGAAAAACTGGCTATGCTGGAAGAAAAGGGGCTGGTCTATCCCTGCTTCTGCAGCCGTGCCGAAATACATGCCGCCAACGCACCCCACTTCAGCGACGGCAGCGTGGTCTATGCCGGCACCTGCCGCCATTTAAGCGCCGAAGAACTGGCCGAAAAAAGCAAAAAACGCGCCCCGGCCCTCCGCCTTGTGGTACCCGACCGGGAATACCATTATGTGGACGGTCACTACGGCCCCGGGGGCGAAAACCTGGCCCAAAACTGCGGTGACTTCATTCTGCGCCGCAGCGACGGGGTTTATGCCTACCAGCTTTGTGTCATTGTGGATGATATCCTGATGGGGGTCAACCAGGTGGTGCGGGGCCGCGACCTGTTGGGCAGCATCCCCCGCCAGAACTACCTGTATGAACTGCTGGGCGCCCCAACGCCCCAGTATTTCCACATCCCCATGCTGGTGGCCCCCGACGGCCGACGCCTTTCCAAGCGGGAGGCCGACCTGGATCTGGGTGAGCTGCGGAGCCGCTATCCCTCTCCAGAGGTCATTATCGGGCGGCTGGCCCACCGCTGCGGCCTGCTGGAACGGGAGGAACCCATCTCGGCCCAGGAACTGCTCCCCCTGTTTGATTGGAGCAAACTATCCAAAGAAGATATTGTCATTCGCCCCGGAGATTTTTGAACCCTTTCCGCCATATCGATATACCAAGCAAAATGATCGGCAAGGAGGCAGCGTCAATGAAATTCAGCGAGTCGGTTCTGCAGGAAAACAGAAAGTTTTTGGAATTGCTTTCTCAAAAATACCCCACCATCCAGGCGGCTTCCACCGAGATCATCAATTTGCAGGCCATTATGAACCTGCCCAAGGGGACCGAGCACTTCCTCAGCGACATCCACGGCGAGTACGAGCCCTTTCTGCATATTCTCAAAAACGCCTCGGGGGTCATCAAAAACAAGGTGGACGCCATCTTTGGCAACACCATCACCGAGGAAGAACGCCGCAGGCTTGCCACCCTCATCTATTACCCCGAAGAAAAGCTTGCCCTGCTGAAGAAGCAGGGAGGAGCCTCCGACGACTGGTACCGCATCACCCTGCGCCGCCTGATGGAGGTCTGCCAGGTGGCGGCCAGCAAATACACCCGCAGCAAGGTGCGCAAGGCCCTGCCCGCCGACTTTGAATACATCATCGACGAACTGCTCCACTCCAACGGCAGCGACCACAACAAAGACCTTTATTACGAGCAGATCATCCGCACCATCATCGAAATTGACCGTGCCGACGCCTTTATTGTGGCAATGGCCAACCTGATCCAGCGGCTGGTCATCGATCACCTGCACATCATCGGCGACCTGTTTGACCGCGGCCCCGGCGCCCACATCCTGATGGACCACCTGTGCGGCTACCACAGCGTGGATATCCAGTGGGGCAACCACGACATCCTGTGGATGGGTGCCGCCGCAGGCCAGGAGGCCTGCATCGCCAATGTGCTGACAAACTGCTTCAAATACAACAACTTTGATACCATCGAGGACGGCTACGGCATCAATGTGCGCCCCCTGGCCACCTTTGCCATGGAAACCTATGGCGACGACCCCTGCACCTGCTTCCGGCCCAAAAATCCCGGCAAGGTGCAGCTTTCCGACCACGACCAGGCCATGGCGGCCCGCATCCACAAGGCCATCGCCGTCATCCAGTTCAAGCTGGAGGGCCAGGTCATTCTGCGCCACCCCGAATACAAAATGGACGACCGCCTGCTGCTGCGCAAGGTCAACTTTGAGGAAGGCACCGTGACCCTTGGCCGCAAAAAGTACCCCATGCGGGATACCCATTTCCCCACCATCGACCCCAAAGACCCCTTCGCCCTTTCGGAAGAGGAGGCCCTGTTGGTGGAAAAGCTTCGCCTTTCCTTTATGCACAGCGAAAAGCTGCAGCGCCACGTGCGCTTTTTGTTCCAGCATGGCAGCATGTACCTCATCAGCAACGGCAACCTGCTCTATCACGGCTGCATCCCCATGGAGGCCGACGGCAGGTTTTCGTCCACCAGCCTGGGGCAAAGCCGGGTCTCGGGCCGGGCCTATCTGGACGAGGCCGACCGCCTGGTGCGCCGGGGCTACTACGGCCGCGCCGGCAGCCCGGAACGGATGGTGGGCGCCGACTTTATGTGGTACCTTTGGTGTGGACCCAAATCGCCCCTCAGCGGCAAGGACCGCATCACCACCTTTGAACGCTACTTTGTGGAAGACCAGACCACCTGGGAAGAACACAAAGATCCCTATTACCGCGTCAGCGCCACCCAGGCCGGGGCCAACGCCATCCTGAAGGAATTCGGCCTGGAGCTGAAGCGCAGCAAGATCATCAACGGCCATATGCCGGTTAAGATCCGCAAGGGCGAAAGCCCGGTGAAGGCGGGGGGCAAGCTGCTGGTCATCGACGGCGGCCTTTCCCGCGCCTACCAGCCGGTCACCGGCATCGCCGGCTACACCCTCACCTTCAACAGCCGCGAGATGTCCCTGGCCGAGCATCACCCCTTCGATTCGGTGCAGCGGGTGGTCAACAACGACGAGGATATGCACTCCAGCACCTTTGTGGTGGAAAAGATGGAAAACCGCCTGATGATACGCGACACCGACAACGGCCAGCGCCTGGCCCGCAACATCAATGACCTGGAAATGCTGCTGGACGCCTACCGCGCCGGTATGATCAAGCAAAAATAAAACGAAAAAACAAAAGTGGAGGATAAAACAATGAGCGAATTCAAGCAACTCAAGGAAATCACCTTTGAAGGCAACAAAAAGCTGGGCGAAAGCGGCCTGGTTCTGCTGACCTGGGGCAACGTAAGTGCCTTTGATGCCGAAAAGGGTGTTTTTGCCATCAAGCCCAGCGGCGTTGACTACGATACCATGACCGCCGACGACATGGTGGTTCTGGACCTGGAAGGCAAGGTAGTGGAAGGCACCCTGCGCCCCAGCAGCGACACCAAGACCCACCTGGAACTTTACAAGGCCTATCCCCAGTTGGGCAGCGTCATCCACACCCACTCCAAGTGGGCCACCGTTTGGTGCCAGCAGATGATGGACCTGCCCTGCATGGGCACCACCCACGCCGACTTCTTCTACGGCACTGTGCCCTGCACCCGTGCCATCACCCAGGCCGAACTGGACGAAGACTACGAAATGAACACCGGCAAGATTATTATTGAAACCATCACCGAACGGGGCATCGATCCCCTGGAAGTTCCCGCCATCCTCACCGGCGGCCATGCCCCCTTTGTTTGGGGTCAGACCGTTGACAAGGCCCTGGAAAACAGCATCGTGCTGGAACGGGTGGCCGAAATGGCCTGGATGAACCACCTGCTCAACGCCCAGGTTCCCCCTCTGCCCCAGCACATCCTCAACAAGCACTACACCCGCAAGCACGGCAAAAACGCCTACTACGGCCAGGGCAACCACTAAAAAATAAACCAACTGCCCGACCGGCACCGCCGGTCGGGCATTGATTTTCCACCATCTGGTGCTATAATATTTTTATACTGCCGTACTGTGTGTGTGCGGCGCAAATAACTGTGCCCCCTTCCATTCGGGCGGGCGCGGCAAGGAGGAATATCCCCTATGGAAAAGAAGCCCTTTTACATTACCACCCCCATCTATTACCCCTCGGACAAGCTGCACATCGGTCACAGCTACTGCACCGTTGCCACCGACACCATGGCCCGCTTCAAGCGCATGCAGGGCTACGATGTTATGTTCCTGACCGGTACCGATGAGCACGGTCAGAAGATCGAGGATAAGGCCAAGGAGGCAGGTGTTACCCCCCAGCAGTTTGTGGATAACATTGTGCTGGGCGAAGGCGGCGTTCTTGACCTGTGGAAGCTGATGAACATCTCCTACGACCGCTATATCCGCACCACCGACGACTACCATGGTCAGTCGGTGCAGAAGATCTTCAAGGATCTTTACGACCGCGGTGCTATTTATAAAAGCGTTTACAAGGGAAAATACTGCACCCCCTGCGAATCCTTCTGGACCGAGACCCAGTTGGTGGACGGCATGTGCCCCGACTGCGGCCGTCCCGTCATCGACGCCGAAGAAGAAGCCTATTTCTTCAAGCTTTCCGATTACGGCGATAAGCTGCTCAAGTTCTACGAGGATAACCCCCGTTTCCTGGAGCCCAAGAGCCGCCTGAACGAAATGATCAACAACTTTATCAAGCCCGGTCTGGAAGACCTGTGTGTATCCCGCACCTCCTTCAGCTGGGGCGTGCCGGTCAGCTTTGACGAAAAGCATGTGGTCTACGTTTGGGTGGATGCCCTTTCCAACTACATCACCGCCCTGGGCTACGGCAACGATGCCTACAACGACTACGCCAAATTCTGGCCTGCCGACGTTCACTTTGTGGGCAAGGAGATCGTCCGTTTCCACATCATCATCTGGCCCGCCATGCTGATGGCCCTGGACCTGCCCCTGCCCAAGCGTGTTTACGGTCACGGCTGGCTGCTGCTGGAAGGCGGCAAGATGAGCAAATCCAAGGGCAACGTGGTTGACCCTGTGGTTCTGTGCCAGCGCTATGGCGTGGATGCCATCCGCTACTTCCTGCTGCGCGAGTTCCCCTTCGGCTCCGACGGCGTATTCTCCAACGAGGCCCTCATCAACCGCATCAATGCCGACCTGGCCAATGACCTGGGCAACCTGGTCAGCCGCACCACTGCCATGATCGGCAAGTACTTTGGCGGCGTGCTGCCCGCCGAACGGGAAGCCGATCCCATCGATGACGAACTCATCGGCATGGTAAACGGCCTCAAGGCCGCCTACGAGGCCCAGATGGAAGAATACGCCTTCCAAAGCGGTCTGGCCGAAGTGATGAAGGTGGTAAGCCGCAGCAACAAGTACATCGACGAAACCGCACCCTGGGTGCTGGGCAAGGATGAAGCCAAGAAGGCCCGTCTGGCCTCGGTCATGTACAACCTGGCCGAAGCCATCCGCGTCTGCGGCATCCTGCTGACCCCCTTTATGCCCGACAGTGCTGAAAAGATCCGCCAGCAGATCGGCGCCACCCCCGAACAGTTCACCTACGAGGCTGCCCGTTACGGCGTTCTGACCGATGGCTTCAAGGTAGAAAAGGGCGAGACCCTCTTCCCCCGCATCGATATCGCCAAGGAACTGGCTGAACTGGAAGCCGCCGAAGCTGCCGCCAAGGCCGCTGCCGAAAAGGCTGCCAAGAAGGAAGAAAAGAAGGCCGAAAAGGCCCCCGAAGGGGTCGCCACCCTCATCACCATCGATGACTTTGCCAAGGTGGAACTGCGTGTCTGCCAGGTCAAGGTTTGCGAACCCGTACCCAAGGCCGACAAGCTCCTCCGTCTGGAACTGGACGACGGCGAAGGCACCCGTCAGGTTGTTTCGGGCATCCACACCTGGTATGAACCCCAAGACCTGATCGGCAAAAAGGTGGTCGTTGTGGCCAACCTCAAGCCCGCCAAGCTCCGCGGCGTGGAAAGCCAGGGCATGATCCTGGCCGCCGATGCAGGCGAAAACGATGTCAAGGTCCTTTTTGTGGACGACAGCGTTCCCGCCGGCAGCAAGGTGCGCTAAACCATAAAAAAACACCCCGGTATCCGTTTTGGGTACCGGGGATTTTATTTTTGCCAGATTAAAGCATGGGGACCTCTTCGGGCTGGTTATTTTCCATGATCGCTTCTTCTAATATACGGGGTTCTTCGGCGGAGTCCTCCACCACCTCAGCCTCCACTTCTTCCACAACCTCATCCACCTGCGGCGCAGGGGCTTCGGCCTCCGGCGCGGGCTGCTCGGCGTGCAGCTCGTCCAGCAGTGCAGGGCCTTCGCCAAAGGCAGGCAGGGTCATGGGGGTACGGGCCTTTTCCTCCAGTTCCACCAGATAGCGGGTGTACAGGGCAAAGGACATCTGCAGATAGGGCAGGGTGTAGAACATGGGGACCACCAGACCATTCAGCAGCATCCAGGGCAGGAAGGAAAGCCCGAACCAGAAGGTCTCAAAGCAATGCCCTTTGGTGATGCGGGCCGACATCCGCAGGGCGCCCAGGGGGCCCTTGGCGTAGCGCTTGCCCATCAAATAGACCGCCAGGCTGTAGCGGCTGAGGAACACCGCCAGGAAAAACAGCAGCACCAGCAAAAACAGCGCCGCGGCCAAAATGCCGGTGATGGTCAAGGTCTGCACAAGGGGATCCAGATTCAAATAGTACAAACTATAAACCCCGTAGCCGATCAGACCCACCGGCAGCGCCAAAAAGAGAATTTCCCAGAACAGGGTGATCAGATAGGTTGCCACAAACAGCACCATGCTGCCCCAAAACTTTTTGCAGCCAAAGGGCCAGAAAATGTGGGAAACATCCTGCTGCTGTCCTTCGCTGCGGCCCATGTACCAGTCGGCGGTACCCACCGCCATGGGTGCCACAAAGATGAGGGAAAGCAGCCCCATCAGCGCGGTGAACAGCAAAAACCAGGGGGCGCAGTCCAGCGCGGCCTCCCAGGGGTTGGCACTTTGGGCCAGGCTGGCAAAAAATCCGGGTGCCCCCAGCATCAGGGGGACGGCCCCCTCAAACAAACCAAGGGCAAAGCTGACCACAAGCGTCAGCAGGGTGATCAGCACGGCGGTGCCCCAATGGCCTTTCAGGGCGGCGTGGGCATCCTTTTTAATGGCACGTCTAACAGTTCCCATAGTGAATCGACCTCCTTACAGGAACAAGACCATCCTTGGGCGTTTTTCTGCCTGGTGGCATCTTCCGTTTTCCAGGCTTTTTCCCCTCCCTTTCAGATGGTACCATCTTCCGATGGTTTATTGTTTTCATTCTTCTTCGCTTTAAAAGTGAAGTTTTTTGCCCAATTTTATGCAGCGGCGGCAAAAAAATCAAAAACCTGTCACATTTTGGCGCAAAAAGGCCCGGGCAGCAGAAGCTCCCGGGCAGTTTTTGTCATTCGTTTTCCCAGTTTTCCAGGTCATCGCCGGGCACCGGCATGGGGTGATAGGGATCCTCCACCCAGCCTTCGCCGCCCTCAAAGTCCTTGGGCACCGGGATGGAGCCGCAAATTTCAAAGGCGTTGTCCCGCATCCACATCTGGGGGGTAAGCACCACCGAAAAGCCCTCGCCGTTTTTGGCGTTGTACTGGCCAAACTGGCTGCGGGGCAGGCCCATGGCAAACATCAGGTTCATAATAACGCCGCCGTGGGTAAACACAGCCACCTCGGTAATGCCCTCCTCCATCATCTGGCCAAAGATATAGCGCAGGGCGGCCAGCAGACGGAAGGTGAACTCCTCGCCGGTTTCGCCGCCGGTGGGGGCGTTGTGATAGGCATCCTTCATCCATGCCTGAAAGTCCTCCCGTCCGGCCAGTTCTTCAAAGGTCTTGCCGTCAAACTCGCCAAAGTCCAGCTCGGTCAGTTCTTCCACGATGATGGGCTCCTGGTCGGGATAGAGGATGCCGGCGGTCTGCACGCAGCGGGAAAGGGGACTGCTGTAGACCCGCTGCACCTCGGGGTAAAGGCAGTTCTCCCGCAGGTCGATGAGTTGGCGGATGCCCTCGGTGCAAAGCTCGTGGTCGGTGCGGCCCACATACAGGCCGTCCAGGTTTGCCTGGGTGATGCCGTGGCGGATAAAGTTGATTCGATAGTTCTTCATAGCAGCCTCCGTGGAAAAGTTGGTTAAAAGACGGTGGAAAGCGGTGGAAACCCATTCCAAAGAAAAACGTCCGGTTTCTTTCAAAATTACTAAAAATAGGCAAAAAGCCCCTTTTGACGCCTTTTTTCGTTAAAACTCTGTTTACAAAATTCGAGGGGTATACTATAATGTGTTTTACCGCGAGTATATTTTGAGGAAAGGGAGGTGTTGGCGGTGAATGCGGATTTTCCCAGAATTCTTACCCTTCTGCGAAAAGAAAAAGGCATCAGCCAAAAAGAAGTAGCCGCCAAGCTGGGCATCAGCCAGGCGCTCCTTTCCCATTACGAAAAGGGCATCCGCGAATGCGGGCTTGACTTTTTGGTGCGCTGCGCCGCCTTCTACGGCGTTTCCACCGACTACCTGCTGGGCATCAGCCCCGAACGCAGCGGCAGCACCATCGCTGTCGAGGATATCCCCGAGGCCGACGCCGCCGGACGGGAAAATAAATTCTCCGGAAGCATCCTGCCCGTGCTCAACAAAAAGCTCATCGCCAATTCGCTGAATGTGCTGTTTGACCAGGCCGGCAAGGTGGGCAGCGACAAGTTCGTTACCGAAGTTTCCAATTACCTGATGCTGGCGGTTTACCGCATGTTCCGCCTGGTGCACCGCCGCAACCCCAAAAACCCCGCCGGGTTGTTCAAGGTCAACGGCGCCCTGCAGGAGCACTATGCCGACGCCGCCATGCAGCTTTGCGAGGCACACGCCGCCGAGGCATTGGCCGAAGCCGCCAAAAACGGCGAGCCGGGCGAGCTCATCACCACCGAAAGCCTGAGCAAGCAGTATCCTTTGTTCGCCACCTCGCTGCTCAACCTGGTCAGCGGGGCCGAAAAGGCCATCGACCGCAACTGCGCCCGGGAATGATTCCCGCGCTTTCCCTCTATTTTAGCACGAAAGACACAACTTGAAAAGATAGGGCCGCATCCTTTGGGTGCGGCTTTTTGTTTTGCAAAATCCTGCCTTTCTCCCCAATCGTTCACGAAAAATCTATTGAATCCGGGCCAGGTTGTGGTATACTTAATGTGTATAACTTTGCGTAAAAAACGATCGAAAGGAGGATGGCTGTGAAACGAAAACTCATTGCGCTGGCGGCGGCCTTGTGCCTGCTGCTTTCCGGCTGTTCGCCCATCACCCTTTCGGTGGAAGATCTGATGCGCCCGCCCCAGCTTTCCGAAAGCCAGCGCCAGGTGCACGACGCCCTGATGTCGGCCCTGGGCACCTCCGGCTCCAATGTCAGCCTGCGCTATCCCCGTTCGGGCAGCAACCGCTCGGCCTTCACCTTTTTTGACCTGGACGGCGACGGCCAGCAGGAGGCCATGGTCTTCTACACCCTGGCCGATGCCCAGGATGACTTTTACATCAATGTGATGGAGCAGGGCGAACAGGGCTGGTATTCGGTCTACGACATCCCCGGCGTGGGCAGCGGTGTGGAATCGGTGGAATTTGCCCCGGTCACCGATGCCGACGGACGGGATATCATCATCGGCTGGGCGGCCGAAGAAAACAGCATTGGCCAGCTCAGCGTGCTGCGCTATCAGGATAACAAACTCAGCAGCCTTTACCAAAGCCGTTATACCAAATACACCACCGCCGACCTGAACCAGGACGGCCTGCTGGAGCTGCTGACCGTTACCATGTCCAACTCGGGCGGAAAACCCTTTGCCAGCCTGATCACCCGTAGGGAGGGCAAACTGGACGCGGTGAGCAACCTGCCCCTCAACCTCAACATGACCTCCTTCAGCCGGCTTTACGCCGGGTGGATCAACCCCTTTGAAACGGGTCTGGTGGTGGATGGCTACGAGGGTCAGACCTTCACCAGCGAGCTGCTGCTCATCAAAAACGAGATGCTCAGCCTGCCCTTTGCCGAAGAATCGCCCTTCTACACCGATGTTGCCCGGCGCCAGGGTGTGGTTTATTCCCGCGATGTGGACGGCGACGACATCCTGGAACTGCCCATCCAGAAGCCGGCCCCCGGCAAAACCGGCCTCTACTACACCGACTATTGCCAGGTGAATGGGGAACAGGAGCTGGAACTGGTGGAAACCGCCTATGTCAGCGACAGCGAGGGCTACATCTTCTATCTGCCCGAGCAGTGGCGGGATAGGGTGACAGTTTCCCGCAGCAAAACCGGCGAGGTGGTCTTTGGCCTCTATGATGCCGAAACCGGCATGCAGGGCCGCGACCTGCTGCGCATCCGGGTCTATTCCGAAAAGGACTACCAGGATAAATTTGACACCGAACGGTACCAAAAAATCGGCCGGCGGGGCAACTTCCTCTACTATGTCAATGTGGTGGAGGGGGAGGAGCTTTCCATCACCCAGGGCCAGGTAAAAGAACTGTTTGAAATTATTTAAGGAACGGAAAGATAAAGGAGGAACAGCCATGAAACGTATTCTTGTTGTAGAAGACGAAGATTCCATCCGCGATTTTGTTGTCATCAATCTGCGCCGCTCGGGTTACGAGGTGACCGACGCCCCCAACGGGGAAGAGGGCTACCGCCTGTTTATGGAGGACCCCCAGCGCTACGACATCGCCCTGCTGGACGTGATGATGCCCGGCATGGACGGCTTTACCCTGTGCAAAAAGATCCGCGAAAAGAGCGATTCCATCGGCATCATCATGCTTTCGGCCAAATCTCAGGAGATGGACAAGGTCAACGGCCTGATGCTGGGCGCCGATGACTATGTCACCAAGCCCTTCTCTCCCTCCGAGCTGGTGGCCCGCGTGGACGCCATCCACCGCCGTGTTACCATGGCAGCCGGCCGGGGCAACGCCGGCGGCGATATCGTTTCGGGCGAGTTTGTGCTCAACCAGCGCAGCCGCACCCTCACCAAGGGCGGCCTGCCCATCGACCTCACCCAGGTGGAATTTCAGATCATGGAAGTGTTCATGAAAAACCCCGACACCGCCCTTGCCCGTACCGAGATCCTTTCCCAGGTTTGGGGCGACAACTACTTTGGCGATGTCAAGATCGTTGACGTAAACATCCGCCGCCTGCGCATGAAAATCGAGGACGAGCCCTCCAACCCCAAGCACCTGTGCACCGTTTGGGGCTATGGCTACAAGTGGACCGAATAAGAACCGCTTTTGAAGCATTGGCCTGACTGGAGGTGAAAGGATGGCCATCAAACAGCTTACCCGCCGCTGGCTTTACAACAGCTTTGCCGTTATTTTGGCCATCGTCATCACCCTTGTGCTGGCCAGTGCGGCACTGGTGCGGGCCTACTACTACAACAACGTGCGCCAAAGCATGATGTCCCAGGCAAACTATGTGGACAGCCTGCTCATGCGCTATTCCGAGGACAGCTCGGTGGACTATTACAGCCAGCTGCGCCGCACGGTGGAAGACTTTGAACTCAAAGAGAGGATGGAGCTGATGGCCATCGGCCTCAACGGCCAGGTGCTGGTCACTTCCAGCGGCTTCGAGCCGGAGGACAAGCTCTATATGCCCGACTTCGAGCAGGCCAAGGAATCGGGCCAAAGCACCGGCGAGTTCATCGGCAGCGTCAACCAGGAAAAGATCATGGCCATCACCATGCTCACCGACTCGGGCAACCAGGAGGTGGAGGCCATGCGTTACGTGGTTTCCCTCACCCTGGTGGACCAGCAGATCGTCAAGGTCATCGCCCTGGTCACCATCGTCGGCATGGCCATCCTGCTGTTTGTTATCTACTCCAGCTCCTACTTTATCAGTTCCATCGTCAATCCGGTGGGCCGCATTGGCGAAACCGCCCGCCGCATCGCCCAGGGCGACCTCAGCGTTCGGCTTTCCAAGGCCAACGATGACGAAATCGGCGACCTGTGCGACACCATCAACTACATGGCCGAAGAGCTTTCAGCCACCGAGCAGATGAAAAACGAATTCATCTCTTCGGTCTCCCACGAGCTGCGCACCCCCCTTACCGCCATCAAGGGCTGGGGCGAGACCCTCACCAGCGGCGAGGTGGACCAGGAAATGCTGCAGAAGGGGATGCACGTCATCCTCAGCGAGACCGAGCGCCTTTCCTCCATGGTGGAGGAACTGCTGGACTTTTCCCGCATCCAGAACGGCCGCTTTACCATGAACTTTGGCAAGGTGGACATCGTGGCCGAGCTTTCCGACGCTGTGCTGATGTTCAGCGAGCGTGCCCGCCGCGATAACCGCACCCTGGAATACACCGAACCGGAGGGCTTTGCTGTGATGCAGGCCGACCGCAACCGTCTGCGCCAGGTGTTTGTCAACATCATCGACAACGCCCTCAAATATTCCGACAGCGGCGACACCGTCACCGTTACCGCCAACCTGCTGCCCGGCAGCTTTGTCGTTTCGGTGGCCGACACCGGCATCGGCATCAGCCCCGAAGACCTGCCCAAGGTCAAAACAAAATTCTACAAAGCCAACTCCACCCGCCGCGGCTCTGGCATCGGCCTTGCCGTGGCTGACGAGATCGTCCGTATGCACGGCGGCAGCCTGGACATCGCCTCCAAGCTGGGGGAAGGCACCACCGTCACCATCACCCTGCCCCTGCTGCAGGAGGAAAAATCTTCTTAACAATGCCATACACTGCCCGGGCAAATTTGCTGCCCCGGCATTCATGTCTGGCCCGCACCCTCTTTTTTCAAGCAAAGCGGGCCGGAAAGGTTATGATACTTATGTCTTGCAACAAATGTAAAAAAACTTCCATCGGCGGCCAGGCCCTCATCGAAGGGCTGATGATGAAAGGCCCCCACATCTCGGCCATGGCCATCCGTGTGCCCAGCGGCGAGATCGACCTGGAAACCTGGGAAACCAACAAGGGCGGCAAAAAGCCCTGGTATAAAACCACCCCCTTCATCCGCGGCACCTTCAACTTCATCGATACCCTCAAGGAGGGGTATTCCTGCCTGATGAAGTCTGCCGAAAAGGCCGACTTCGACCTGGATGAACCCTCGGCTTTCGACCGCAAAATGGAACAGTGGTTTGGCGAAAACGCCATGAAGGCCATCTCGGCCATCGCCATGGTCATTGCTGTTGTGCTGTCGGTGCTGCTGTTTATGGTCATTCCCGCCGCTGTGGGCAAGGCCCTGGCACCCTATCTCACCACCCGTGTGGCCAAGGCCACTGTGGAAGGCCTCATCAAAATTGCTGTATTTCTCATCTATGTGGCTGCGGTCAGCCGCACCAAGGATATCTATCGCACCTTCCAGTACCACGGCGCCGAACACAAAACCATCGCCTGCTACGAAGCCGGCCTGCCCCTCACTGTCGAAAACGTGCGGGCTCAAAGCCGCTTCCATCCCCGCTGCGGCACCAGCTTTATCCTCATCGTGCTCATCGTTTCCATTCTGGTCTTCTCGGTGGTCACCTGGGAAAGTCTGGTCATCCGTGTACTGCTCAAGTTTGCCCTGCTTCCCGTCACCGTGGGCATCGCCTACGAGATCATCAAGTTTGCCGGCCGCCACACCAACATTGTCACCCGTGTCATTTCGGCCCCCGGCCTGTGGCTCCAGCGTTTGACCACCAATGAGCCCGACGACAGCCAGATCGAATGCGCCATCGCCGCCATGGAACCCTGCATTCCCGAAAATGCCAATGATGACCTGTACTGATATTCTGCGGCAGGGCACCGCTCTGCTGGAACAGGCGGTGGGCGACTGTGACCCCCGCCGCGAGGGCCGCATGCTGCTGGCCCATGTCCTCAATACCGATGAAATGTCCCTGCGCCTTGCGCCCCAGCGGGAGGTAAGCTCCCAAGAGGCCGAGGCGTTTGCGGCCCTTTGCGCCCGGCGTGCTGATGGTGAGCCTTTGCAATACCTGCTGGGCAGTTGGGAGTTCTATGGCCTGTCCTTTGGGGTTGGTCCCGGGGTACTCATCCCCCGGCCCGAAACCGAGCTGCTGGTGGACCTGGCGCTGCAAAAGCTGGCAGGGAAGGAAGCCCCCTCTGTGGCCGACCTGTGCAGCGGCAGCGGCTGCGTTGCCATTTCGGTGGCAAAGAACCTGCCCAACGCCCGGGTAACGGCGGTGGAACTTTCCGAAAAGGCGCTGCCCTATCTGCGCCGCAACATTGCCCAAAACGGCGTTACTATCGACCTGGTGGAAGGGGATGTGCTGCAGCCCGATCTGCTGGCCGGGCACTGCTTTGACCTCATTCTTTCCAATCCGCCCTACATCAGCGATGACGAAATGTCTCAGCTTCAGCCCGAGGTTTGCCGCGAACCCCACATGGCCCTGTGGGGCGGCAGCGACGGCCTTGCCTTCTACGCCGCGCTGCCCGGCATCTGCTATCCGCTGCTGAAGGCGGATGGCTGGCTGGCCTTCGAGATCGGCTGCACCCAGCAGCAGGCGGTGGAAAAGCTGATGGCCGCCGCAGGCTACCGCAATTTCCTTTGTCAAAAAGACCTTTCCGGTCTGCCCCGTGTGGTCATGGGGCAGAAGTGATCCTTTGGAGGAATCTGTTATGCCCCGTTACGATTTTGTTCTGCTGGATGCCGACCGCACCCTCTTCGATTTTGACGCCGGCCAGGAGCTGGCCCTCATCAAAACCCTGACCCACCACGGCCTGCCCAGCGACCCCGCCACCCGCGCCGTCTATGTGGAAGAAAACCACAAAGCCTGGGACCTGTTCGAACAGGGCAAAGTGACCAAGGCCGAGCTGACCCGGCTGCGCTTCCGCACCTTTTTGGACCGCATTGGCATGCAGGCTGACCCCGATGCCCTCAATCGGTTTTATCTTGCCGACCTGGGCACCCACTGCATCCCCTTTGAAGGTGCCGAGGAGGTCTGCCGCACCCTGGCCGAACATTGCGCCCTCTACATCGTCACCAACGGTGTTTCCTCGGTGCAGCAGGGCAGAATGAGCCGCTGCAGCTTCCGCGACTGCTTCCGGGCCATGTTCGTTTCGGAAGAGGTGGGCTACCAGAAGCCCCAGAAGGAATACTTCGACGTGGTGGCGGCCCGCATCCCCGGCTTTGACCCCGCCCGCGCCATCGTGGTGGGGGATAGCCCCGCCAGCGACATTCTGGGGGCAAACAACGCCGGACTGGATAGCTGCTGGTATAATCCCAAGGGCGAAACCCTGCCCCAGGGCATCACCGCAACCTATACCATCGGGGATTTGAAAGAACTTCCGGACCTTATTTTAAAATAATTTTGTTCGGATGGTTGTTTTTGGCGCAACAATGTGTTATAATACCATTTGTTCACCATGGAGATGTACCCAAGTTGGTGAAGGGGCTCCCCTGCTAAGGGAGTAGGTCGGGAAACCGGCGCAAGGGTTCAAATCCCTTCATCTCCGCCAAAGAAAAAGCCACCCTTTGGGGTGGCTTTTTCTTTGGCATTGGTGGAGTGGAGGGATTTGATAGTCGAAATCCAACAGTCCGGGGGACTGTTGGGCGGTCGCCGCAGGCGCACCGCAACCACTATTTTTCGCAAAGCAAAAAATGAAGCCCGTCAACATCCCGGAATCTCCGCCAAAAGCCATCCACGGGGTGGCTTTTTCTTTGGCATTGGTGGAGTGGAGGGATTTGATAGTCAAAATCCAACAGTCCGGGGGACTGTTGGGCGGTCGCCGCAGGCGCACCGCAACCACTATTTTTCGCAAAGCGAAAAATGAAGCCCGTCAACATCCCGGAATCTCCGCCAAAAGCCACCCTTTGGGGTGGCGTTTTCTTTGCCTTTGAGCGGTTGGGAAACAAAAACTTCATCTTGTCTCACTGCTTTCAAGAAGGTATAATGGATTCAGAAACACAAAGAAAAGGGAGGGCGACCCCATGTCCAAATACGATGCTTCCATCGATAATATCCTCGATATCGAGATCAACAATATCATTTCGGTCAAAAAGAGCCTGAACCGCGACACCATGGAACAGGTCATCGACCTGATGCTGCAGGTCAAGCCCAGCGGTCACAAGGTCATCACCGCGGGCTGCGGCACCAGCGGCACTCTGGCCGAGCGTGTTGCCCACTCCCTGTGCGTGGTGGAAGTTCCCGCCACCTTCTGCGCCCCCGGCAATTCGGTGCACGGCGGCCTGGGCCTCATCCAAAAGGGGGACGTGGTGGTGCTGTTCAGCAAGGGCGGCAATACCCCCGAGATCGTCAACTACATCCCCTGCTGCAAGGCCAAGGGTGCCACCATCATCGGCGTCAGCCAGAACGATGACTCCATCCTGGCCACCCAGTCGGACATCTACTTCAAAATTTTCTGCGAGCACGAGTGCGATATGTGGGATATGTGCGCCTCGGCAAGCTGCAACACCATCGCCGCCGTTTGGGATGCCGTTGCCTTTACGGTAATGCGCCACAACGGCTACACCAAGGATGACCTCCGCCTGACCCATCCCGGCGGAAAGGTGGGCGAACTGCTGAAGCAGGAAAAGTGACTCCAACCCCAAAGACAGACACGCGGCTTAAAAAGCTTAAGCGGTGAAAAGGAAGAACAATCCCCCAGACTTTTTCTCTGAAAAAACAGAGAAAAAGCCAGCCCCCTTTCACAAGGGGGCCTTTTGTGTTTAAAGCCTCCCTTGTCAAAGGGAGGTGGCTCGCCATTCGGCGAGACGGAGGGATTGCGAAGGAAGGCTTGCATGCTGCCTGATTTTTCATGTTATGCCCGAAAATGGAATCCCCCGCTGTGCGAGGGATTTCTTATTGAAAGTTTTGTCCTGCTGGGGTAAAATGCTGTTATAGAATGACCGCCGCCGTCAGGGCCTCCTGCAGCCGCCCATAAATGGGCATCAGGTCGCTCAGGGGCAGGGGGTTCTTTCCCCGGC
>JAGAPB010000096.1 GCA_017847995.1 Oscillospiraceae bacterium | reverse complement strand
CCCTCCCCAAAGGGGAGGGCATATAAACAACAATTTATAGTATCATATCACATTTTTTGCTTTTGGTAAAGAGAGGGTTGAGAAAGGGGCGAAAAACTGCTATGATAGGGCAAAAGGACGGCGATTTTATGGATTATGTAAACTGCAATCTGTGCCCCCGGCGCTGCGGTGTGGACCGCACTGCCGGGCAAACCGGCTTCTGCGGCGGGCCTGCCGGAGCGGTGGTAGCCAAGGCCATGCTCCACAAATGGGAAGAACCTGCCCTGGCGGGCGATGGCGGCAGCGGTGCGGTGTTCTTCGGCGGCTGCACCCTGCGGTGTAAATACTGCCAGAACATCGCCATCAGCGCCCGGCCTACAGGCGATGTGTATGACAGTGCCGGACTGCGGCGGCTGTTTGAACGGCTCATCGCCCAGGGGGCGGAAAATATTGATCTTGTGACCCCAACCCACTATCTGCCCACGATTTTGCCGGCCCTAGAGCCGAAGCTGCCCGTTCCCGTGGTGTATAACTGCGGCGGCTACGAGCGGGTGGAAACTGTAAAAATGTTGGCGGGCAAGGTGGACATTTACCTGCCCGACCTCAAATATGCCGACAAAACCCTTGCCGCTTCCCTTTCCGGTGCGGCGGACTACTTCCCCGTGGCCACGGAAGCCATCCGGGAAATGGTGCGGCAAGTCGGCCCGGTACAGTGGGCAGGAGAAAAGATAACCCGGGGCGTCATCATTCGCCATCTGATCCTGCCGGGGCACACCGCCAACTCTCTGAAGGTGCTGGACTGGATCGGCGACCATTTCGCTCCCGGCGAGGTTTTGGTCAGCCTGATGCGGCAGTACACCCCCATGCCGGGAATGGCCGCACCCCTGGACCGCACCGTTACCGACGAAGAATACGACGCCGTTCTTAGCTGGATGTATCTCAACGATCTGGAGGGCTTTGCTCAGGATGCAGATGGCGCAGACACCGCATATATTCCGGATTTTTAAGGATAAATCGGAGTTTATCGCTCCGTTGCGATGACACGGCGGCGCAACCGCCTTGCCCCCCGCATTTATGAGGGGGGTGTCCGCCCGAATGGGCTGACGGGGGAGCATAAAAAGCAACTCCCCCAGGCATAATTGTCTAAATTTGAATGGCCCGACAAATTGGAATTTGAAATATTTTTATTTTCTCCACACTTTCCGCCTAAAATGTGATATACTATATAAAATAACTGACACGCAGGAGGCGGAGGCCTTTGAAAAAATATCTGGGCTACTTTGTGGCATTGGGCGGCCTGCTGGCTACCTTTGCCATCACCGCTCTGGCCAAGCGCTACGGCGACCTGCTGGACGCCTTTTACCCCTATGTGACCCGCTGGATGCAGAAAATTCTTGCCGGCATCAGCGGCATCTTCCCCTTCACCCTGTGGCAGGTGATCGCCATTTTACTGGTGGTGCTGTTTTTCGGCACACTGGCGCTGGTGATCTGGAAGAAAAAAAGCATCATCCGCTGGCTCGGCTGGGTGCTGGCCATTGTGAGCTTGGGCTGGTGCGCCCACACCGGCATTTATGGGCTGAATTTTTACGCCAGTTCCCTCTCCCAGGACCTTCGGCTGGAAAAAGTGGATCTAAGTCAGGATGACTTGGAAAACGCCCTCATCTATTTCCGGGACAAGGCCAATGAATTGGCTGAAAAATTGCCCCGAGACGAAGGCGGCAATTTGCTTTATGCCGATTTTGATGCTCTGGCGGAAACAGCCGGCAACGGATACAAAAATCTGACCCGGGAGGGCTATGCCGTCTTTGCCGGGTCGATTCGTCCGCCCAAGCGCCTGATGTGG
>JAGAPB010000095.1 GCA_017847995.1 Oscillospiraceae bacterium | reverse complement strand
CGTTTACCTTGCAATAGCCCTTTCCGGCATCCTGGGTAATTTCCCGTACCACAACCAAAGAACTGTTTTGAGGGAAAAATCCCTGGCTTTCCAGAGCTTTCACCGTCGCGGGCAGAAGATCGGTAAAAACGGCACGAACAACAGCGGCGGTTTCGCCAGTGCGGATGATATCCTTGGAAACACGGGAACCCAGCACCGCGTTGATGGCACCGATGAGGATGGTTTTGCCCGCGCCGGTTTCGCCGGTAAAGACATTCAGCCCTTTGGTAAGGGTTATTTCCGCCTCGCTGATAACAGCGATGTTGCGGATGGTAAGAGTGGCTAACATCCTGTCACCTCTTCTGTTCGATCAAACGGTTCAGCTGTTCCACAAATTCCTGGGCGCCGGCCTCGTCACGCATCAAAATAAAGATGGTGTCATCGCCGGCCAGAGTACCCACCACACCACGCCAGTGGATGGAATCCAATGCGGCACAGGCGGCATTGGCCATACCGGTATAACACTTGACCACAACGGTATTCATGGCGTAGTCCACGCTGTTTACCGATTCGGAAAAGATGGCGTGGAACTTGAAGGACATATCCACGCTGTTGGTGTGGGTACCGGTGGTATAGTGGTATCCGCCGTCGGGCGACTGGGTCTTGATCAGACGCAGCTCTTTGATATCGCGGGAGACGGTGGCCTGGGTCACACGAAATCCGCATTCATTGAGCTTTCTCAGCAGTTCTTCCTGGGTATCGATGGAATGATTGGTGATCAGTTCCAGGATCTTGCTATGTCGTTTGGATTTCATGTCATTACCTCTTTTGCACAATTTTTTCAGAAAATACCTCGAAGAACTCCCGCTCGCCAAAGTTGACGAACCGGGCTGCGCGGGGAGCCTTGCGTATTGTTACAAATTCATTTTCTTCCAGCGGCATGGGCACTCCCCCATCCAAAGAAAGAAAAAGCTGCTGTTCTTCGGGACGGTTGCATGTTACACTAAGGGTTTTGCTGGCCGAAAACAGCAGCGGCCGGGTGGTAAGCTGGTGGGAGCAGATGGGAGTCATCAGAATGGCATCAAGTACGGGATCGACGATGGGGCCCCCTGCTGACATGGAATAGGCGGTGGAACCGGTGGGGGTAGCAAAAATAACACCATCGCCCCGCAGGCTGTCCAAATACTTTCCATCGCAATATAGTGCCAGGTCAACAAGGCTGCTGGCAAAACCGCGGGCAACCACGGCGTCGTTGATGGCATAGCCGGTGACATTGCGGCTGCCTCCCTCAATGGAAGCAAACAGCACAAAACGGTGCTCTACCTCATAGTCTTTCTTCAGCAGACGTTCTACCATCCGGGAAAGACCATCCATCTCAGCCTGAGCCAAAAAACCCAAGTGCCCGGCATTTACGCCAAGGATGAGTTTATCGTGATCCAGCGCGTGTTTTGCACCATGGATGATGGTCCCGTCGCCGCCCACGGCAACAATCACATCGCAGTCTTGCACACATTCGTCCCGGGTATCATATACCCGGGCGTAAGAAAGGCCAAGCTCGGCATGCTCTGGCTTCAAAACATTGATGCCGCAGTTGGCTTTGTGCAGCAGTTCGGCAACCTGCAGGGCACATTCCAGCGCCTGTGGCTTATCCAAATTTGGCATCAAATGAACCTTCATACATTGCCTCCCAAAGAATCGTGGGCCGCAGACACAACGGTCTGGATATCCTGTTGGGTCACGCTGCATTCCCCTTCAGTGGTTTTCTGAAGAAAGAGCAGAAACTCGATATTTCCTTCGGGGCCTTTTACCGGGGAATAATCCAGCCCCAGCGGCGCAAAGCCCTGGGCGGTTGCCTCGGCAATGACCTTTTCGATCACTTCTTTGTGCACCACGCCGTCGCGCACAACGCCCTTTTTGCCTACCTTTTCCTTTCCGGCCTCAAATTGAGGCTTGACAAGGCAAACAGCTTTACGCCCTTCTTTGAGCAATCTATGTAGGGTTGGAAATATCAGCTTAAGGGAAATAAAGGAAACATCCACCGAAATAAAGTCAAGTTCCTCGGGAACCTGCTCGTGGTCGATGTAGCGGGCGTTGGTACGTTCCAGGTTGACCACCCGTGGGTCGGTGCGCAGGCTCCAGGCCAACTGCCCATAGCCTACATCAACAGCATATACCTTCCGTGCACCGTTTTGCAGCATGCAATCGGTAAAACCGCCGGTGGAAGCTCCAATATCGGCGCAAACCGCATCCTGCAGGGTGATGGGAAAGACCTCCATGGCTTTTTCCAGTTTCAGTCCACCGCGGCTGACATAGCGCAGGGTCTCGCCGCGGATCTCGATTTGGTCGGTTTCCGAGACATCCTGGCCCGCTTTGTCGGCTTTCTGGTTGTTTACATATACAATTCCGGACATAATTACGGCCTTGGCACGTTCGCGGCTTTGCATCAGGCCGCGTTCCACCAGTGCTACATCAAGGCGAGTTTTCATTGCTTGTCCTCCAAACTCATCTTAAACGGGCATTACCGTTCCAATTAAAACACCAAGCAGCGCTCCGCCCAAAACCTCCAGCGGGGTATGCCCCAAAAATTCCTTCAGAAGTTTTGCAGGGTCTTCCTCTTCTTCCCCCTCCTGAATGATCTCTTCCACAATTTCTTCCGACTTTTCATCAGAAAGCAAACTGCTTTTGCCACTGATGGCCGCAAACAGATGGGAAAGGTCTTTGCTGAGGTCATTGAAGTCGAACTGCATACGGTTCAGCAGCTTGGCATGCTTGCCGGCTTCTTGCCGAACCCCCATAGCATCATACATAACTATGGCGGCAACGGCCACACACAAGGCAAACAAAGGGCTGGCAAAGCCCTGGCTGCGCGCCATGCCCACCGTCAGCGAACAGACCAAAGAGGAATGAGAGCTGGGCATACCGCCCGCACCAAACAACCGCTCGGGATTAAATTCCCTGGTAAGGATGTAGGTCAAAATGGTTTTGATGACCTGTGCGCTGGCCCAGGAAAGAAAGGCGATATTAATAAGCGGATTGGAAGTGATCGTGCTGAAAATAGACATCAGTACCTCCAATCAATATTCTCTTACAGCCAGCATCTCGGCCAGGTCATAGAGGAAGGGATCATCCAGAATGCTGCCGCGAATGGCATTGTTGGATTCTTCCACCAGTTCCTTTACGATCTGACGGGATTTTTCGATGCCAAAAAGAGTAATATAAGTGGTTTTTTCATTTTCCGCGTCGCTGCCGATGGGCTTGCCCAGCGCTGCCTGGTCAGCGGTAACGTCCAGAATGTCATCAACGATCTGGAAGGCCAGACCAACGGCTGCCGCGTAGCGTTCGGCACGGTCGATCACATCCTGACCGGCGCCGGCCACAACACAGCCCATCACAGCACTGGCACGGATCAGTGCGCCGGTTTTGAGGCGGTCCAGCACCTGCAGGCGCTCATAGGGGATCTGCTTTCCCTCGCTTTCCAGGTCGATGACCTGTCCGCCAACCATCCCATTGGCACCGGCGGCATGGGCCAAAACAGCAGCGGCATCCAAAACACGCTTGGCAGGCAAGTTCCCTGTATTTTTGCTGTCCAGTATGGTTTCAAAGGCCAGCGTAAGCAGGCCGTCACCGGCAAGGAGGGCATTTGCCTCGCCAAAGGCGATGTGGCAGGAAGGTTTGCCGCGTCGCATGTCGTCGTCATCCATACAGGGCAGGTCATCGTGGATGAGGGAATAGGCATGGATCATTTCGATGGCTGCGGCAAAGGGCACGGCATCGGCAGGGTTGCCGCCGCACAGTTCGCAAAAAGCCATAGTCATAATGGCGCGGATGCGTTTGCCGCCTGCCATAAGGCTGTAAGCCATAGCGTCATAAACAGTTTTTTGTTCGGCGTCGCCGTGAGGCAGAAAGCCGGGCAGAGCCTCGTTTACCTGCTGCAAATATGCGTTAAAACGTGCTTTAAAATTCTCAGTCATATTCATTACTCCACTTCATCCGAGAAAAATTTGATCGAACCGGAAAGCTGTTCCACCTTTTGCCGGGCGTTTTCCAAAACCTCGCCGCATTCCTTGACCAAAACAACGCCTTCTTCAAAAAGTATCATGGACTGTTCCAGGGAAATATCCGTTTTTTCAAGCTCGGCAACGATCTGCTGAAGACGCTTGACAGATTCTTCATAGCTTTTTTTGTTTTTCATGTTCATTCTCCCAGAAGCTTACGGCATTCGGTTACGGTGGAAAGGAGCTCTCCATCCGAAAGATGGGTGATGATCCGCTGACCCTCCTGCACAGAGTTAATGCTGCAAAGGGGTACGCCGTCCTCGGCGGTGGTAACGCTGTATCCCCTGGCCAAAATCTCCAAAGGATTGCGGGCGCTCAGCGCTTTGCGCTGATATTCCAGCGTTGTGGTACGGCGTTCCAGCTGACGCTCCATGGCCATCCTGAATAATTTTACCAAATGCTCGTAGGTTTGTCTATTTTCTTTGACCACTTTTTGCGGATTTAATGCATAAACTTGTGATTTTCTTTGCAAAATCTCCCGATTATGCATCTGCAAATGGATATTTATCCCTCTTTTCAGGTCAAATGCCAGATTGAATAAATAATCCTTTTCGTTTTGTATATCCGGTACGGCAAGTTCGGCGGCAGCCGAAGGAGTAGGCGCACGCAGGTCGGCGCAAAGATCGCACAGGGTGGAATCCCGTTCATGGCCAACGGCAGAAATAACAGGGGTTTGGCAGCCGGCCACGGCACGGGCAAGTTCTTCGCTGTTAAATTCCCACAGGTCCTCGGTGGAACCACCACCCCGCCCCACGATGATGACGTCACACTGCCCTGTTTGGTCCAGCGCCTGCAGCGCCTTGGCCATCTCATGAGCGGCTCCCCTGCCCTGCACCGGCGCGGGCGAAAGCACCACACGGGCCAAAGGCCACCGGCGGGCAAGCACCGAGGTGATGTCGGTGTAGGCAGCGGCCTGGGCTGAAGTGACGACCCCAACCGTTTGAGGATAAGACGGAACTGCCTTCTTGCGGCTTGGGTCAAACAGGCCCTCGGCCTCAAGCTTTGCCCGAAGCTGCTGTACCGCAAGATAAACCGCTCCCAGGCCGTCGGGCTGCATATCATAGCAAACAAGCTGGAAGCCCCCGTCCCGTTCATAAAGGGTGGCGCTGGCCCTGACAATGACCCGCATGCCTGTTTGGGGCGTAAAGATGAGGTCCTCGGCATTGCGGCGGAACATAACGCAGCGAACCGAGGCCGATTCATCCTTCAGCGAAAAATAGCAATGCCCGCTGATGCCGTTGCGGGAAAAGTTCGAGATTTCACCCCGAACATACACTTCCTTGAGCTGAGGCTGACCCTCCAGCAAGCTTTTTACAAAGAAATTGAGCTGAGAAACAGCAAGTACCTGAAACATCGCCACAGGGACACCTCCTTTCCAAAGGGCATTATAAGCCAAAAATGGCTCCCCGTAAGAGGAGCCTTTGGGCAATCAGATGATTGGGTGCGGTTATTCGGCAGCGTTTTGGCCGCGGCTGCGGGCAAAGGCGCCCAACACGCCGTTGACAAAGGGGGCGTCATCATCGCCGCCATATTTCTTGGCCAGTTCAACAGCCTCGTTGATGGAAACGCTGACCGGAACATCCTGATCTTCCTGCAGAATTTCGGCCACAGCCATGCGCAGCAGTGCACGGGAAACACGGGAAAGGCGCTCCACCTTCCACTTGGTGGAAAAAGAGGTGATCATTTCATCCAGCTCCTGGCGGCTGCCGGCAACCTTGAAGGCCAGTTGGGCGGCATAGTCATCCAGATCCAGGTCACGGCACTGGCGGGCCTGTTCCACGATCTCTTCCATGCTTGCGGTCTGAAAATCCATTTCAAAAACGAGACAGAATGCCTGTTCTCTAGCTTCGCGACGTGTCATAATTCCTCCTGCTTGTCCATCCAAAAAGATAAAAACGCACCCTCCCCCGTTTTGGGGAGGGTGTATTGACTTTAGGTCATGCTTCGGCGGCGGCATCGGCGATAACAACACCGGCCACATGTACGTTAACCTTGGTAACTGCAACGCCGGTCATGTTCTGAACGGCATCCTTGACCGCCGACTGTACCTTGGCGGATACTTCGGGGATCTTTGCACCATATTCAAGATTCAGGTTAATATCAATGCAGGCAACGTCGTCATTGAGAGTTACCGCAACGGGCAGCGAAGAGCGAGCCTTGAGCACCCAACCGGTGGTCAGGCCGGAAGTGAAAGGTGCCAGAGCGGCAACACCCTCGATCTCGGTGGCTGCGCAACCGGCGATGGTAGCGATCACATCGCGGGAGATCTTCAGGCTTCCGGTAGAATTGGTCATAACTTCCATGATGGTTCCTCCTTTTGATCCCGTTTGATATTCGGTTAAACAAGGATCAGGCAAACGGCAAAAGGGCACCGTTATTCACATGGATATTATACCACATTTTCTGCACAACACAACTGTTTTATTTTACTTCAACAATTCTGATATTTTCGGCCGGAAGCTCTACTTCTCCCAGTACAACATCCTGCATCTGGGCAACCTGTTCATCGGTCAGGCCCTCCGGTGCCGATTTCACGATGATATCAACCTTCTCGGTGTCATAGTAGACCATGCATTCTTCAAAACCCTTTGCCTTGATCAGGTTTTCAATTTTTCCTTCAGTTTCAATAGATTTCGCCAGGGCAGCGGCTTCCAGGGCCAGTTCGGCCTTTTGAGAAGAATCCAAATCGGCTTCTCCGAGCATCGAAGCCAAAGCCTCCACCGCTTCATCCCTCGATTGGCTGCGGGAAAGCTTTGCTTCGGCAAAATAGGCCTCACCGTAGGTTTCTTCCAGGTCCTCTTCTCCCTCGGCAACAAACTCTCCCTCTACCCCGGCCGAAGCATTGGCCGCATCGGTGATGGGGAATTCATTTCCGCCCACCTGAGAATATTGATAGTTTAGATAAACGGCAACGCCAAGGGACAGCACCAGCACTGAAAGTACGATTTGTTTTTTGCCAACGATCATATTCATTTTCAAGTTAAAATACCCTCCCACAATGTTATTCGGTTAGCCCCATATTTGAAACCGCAACGCGGTTTGAACCAATTCCCAGGGCCGCTGTAACTGCGTCAGTCAGTTTGTTTACCACAACGGGATCACTTCCTCCCCGGCAAACGATGATGACCCCCTCCACCTGCGGCGCAAAACGAGTGGAAACAAGAGCCTGTTCTTCCCCGTCCTGCTCAAGAATGACATGTTTTTGCTCGGTTTGCTGCTCCACCAAAGTCTCTTTCTGTTGGTCATTTTGGGCAAGGTCGGTGGCATAAACATAGCTGCTGTCCTGTTTCAGTGTCACCATCACCTTGATTTCTCCCACCCCTTCCATTTTTCCAAGGATCTCCTCCAATTGCAAGGAGAGATGGACAGCGTAGTCGGCTTCCTCCTGGATGGTCACTTCGGGGGTATCTCCGTTTTCTTTTTCGGGAAGGAAGCTGGGAACCGAAATAAGCAGGATGCCAATAAGCCCCATCGTGACCAACAGCAAGCTGTTGTTTTTCCCCATAAGTTTGGTTTTGAACAATGCCGACAGCTTTTCTATTTGTCCGGTTATCTTTCTATGCTCCACTGTTTTCTCCTTCCCCGTCTGTATAGCCAATGCGCAGGGTGGTACCCAGTTCATAGCCCAAACGGGTGCATATTTCGTCATGTCGGTCTTTACATTCCCAGGGCAATACGGCTTCCACCACAATATCCTCTGCGGTAAGCTGATGATCCGTTTCGGTTATATATACGGACAGCTTGGCATCATTTATGCCCATCTGCTCCAGCTTTTTTTGTGCAAGCAGTTCCAGCTTTTCGGCGGCAGAGCGGTAAAATATCTTATCCGCTGCATCAGAAAGTTCCAGCGCAGCTTCTTCTTCCCGGTCCTGCAGCAAGATACCGCTTTCTTCCAGACTAAAATTTCCTGAAAAACCGTTAAAGGGGCTTACAGCGCAGCAAAGAAAAAAAACGCTCAGCGTAATGCGGAAAATTCGTTCCATCGAACCGCCGGGAGATAGGATCTGCGCAACACCGCCGGCAAGGGCGGCACAGCACAATGTCATTCCCCATTGCATAACCGAGTCCATTATTTCCCTCCTACCATCAAAACCAGGGTAAGCGATATGATTAGAATGAGCATAAAGCAAAACAGCAGGGCCAACAAAATTCCCAGTGCAGAAGAGATAGCTTTAAGAAACTGCGAGATTTTGCTCAATCCAAGTATCTGTGATGCCGATGACGATAAATTGACCGTTATGTACCAGACGATAAGCCGCGCAATGACCGGCAAAAACAGCACTGCCGAAACGACCACACCGTAGATGCCCACGCTTGTTTTCAGCAGGTGGAGGCATCCCTGGGCAGTGGTAAAAGCCTCGGACAGCGCCCCGCCCACGACCGGAACAAAGCTGCCCAGCATAAAACGGGCGGCACGCACCCCAAGGTTATCCCCACCGGCAGAAATGAAGGAAGAAAGGGTTAAGGCACCAACAAACAAGGTCATCATCAGCCCCAGGGCCCAGCTTACAATATTTTTTATCGAGGTAATAACGCCGGAAAGATCGAGAGAGGTTGAAACAGCGCCGGCCAGACATACGGCAAGGTAAAACCCAACCAAGGGAACCAGCATATCGGCTGCAAACCGGGAAGCAAGCTGACAGGCCCAAAATAAAAACATGTGTGTGGTGGAGGCGGTTGCGGCTTGTCCTCCGGCAATGATGACCCCTGTGTAAACCGGCAGAAAAGAAAGAATAAAATCGGAACAGGCGGAGATGGCCGCAGCTGTGTCGGTGATGCAATCCAAAACCGGCTGGGCAAGCGAAGTGCAGATCAGAAGAATGGAGGTAAGGCCAAACACCTGCGATATCCCTTTGTTTTGTTCGGCGGTAGTTTTGATCCCCTCCAAAAATGCAACAACAATTACCGCCCCCATAATTTGTGCCAAAGACCGGAGCGGCCGGGCCGCCTCTTTTTTTATTGCTGAGATAATATAACGAAACATTCTTCCCGGAGAAAAGGCTTCAGGCTTAATATCCTCTATTTTCTCAAGCTCCAGCTCCTTCAGTTCCTGCTGGGTGGGTTCGGGCAATGCTTTCATCAGATCTTCCTGGTCAATGCTTTCCAAAAAAGGCGAGATGTCATATCCCGTCTCTTCCGCCGACGCAAACATCGGAAAAGCAAGGAAAAGGAGGAAAGCGGCAAAAAAACAATATCCTCGTTTCATTTTGCACCTCAAAAATCCAACAGCGTTGTTACGATGGAAAGAAGGCGTGTAAAAAGCGGCAGACTGACCATCAGCACCGCCAGTTTTCCAAGGAACTCCACCTTGGCCCCAATGGCTTTTTCGCCGCTGTCTTTGCAGGCATCGGCTCCGGCCTGGGCAACGATGCATATCCCCAAACTCTTAAACAGTATTTCGGCATATTCCCCCTCTATTCCGCCCCGCTGCAGCAGACCCTGCACAGAGGAAAACGCCTGCCGCACCGCATCCAATCCCAACGAAAGAAGGATGATCCCGCAGGCAAGAGAAACCAGCATACCAAGCTCGGGGCGGCTTTGGCGCAGAAGGACCGCCGCAATGGCTCCGATGAGCGCGATTCCAATGACTTGAAACAAATCCATCGTTCAAAGACCAAAGACTGTTTTGGCTGTTTCAAACAGGTTGCTTATTTCATAGATGATCATCATCAATACGACAATGAGACCCGCCAGTGAAGTAAGCATGGCCTGTTCTTCCCTTCCCGACCGCAGCAGTACCTGATACAACACCGAAACGATGATGCCTATTGCCGCAATGCGGAAAATCAGATCAACTTCCAAACCATGTCACATCCTTTTTGTTTTT
>JAGAPB010000094.1 GCA_017847995.1 Oscillospiraceae bacterium | reverse complement strand
TCGGGCTCCACCGCCAGGGCACGGGCAATGCACAGGCGCTGCTGCTGACCGCCCGAAAGGCCCAGGGCCGACTTCTTCAGCCGGTCCTTTACCTCATCCCAAATGGCGGCATTGCGCAGCGAACGCTCCACAATATCATCCAGGCGCGCCCGGGATTTGATCCCGTGGGTGCGGGGGCCATAGGCGATGTTATCATAAACCGACATGGGAAAAGGATTGGGCTTCTGGAACACCATGCCCACCCGCTTGCGCAGCAGGTTGACGTCCAGGTTGCCATAGATGTCTTCTTCATCCAGCAGGATGCTGCCGTTGATGCGGCACCCTTCCACCAGGTCGTTCATGCGGTTCAGGGTTTTCAATAAAGTGGATTTGCCGCAGCCCGAAGGACCGATAAAGGCTGTGATCTCCTTTTCCGGTATCTGCATATTGATGGATTTTAACGCCTGAAACTCCCCGTAGAACAGGTTCAGGTCTTTGATACTGATTTTATCCATTGTTGGTCGTTCCTCCCAATTTTTTGGCAGCCAGTTCCGAAAGGGCGTTGATGACGATGACCAGCACCAGCAGCACCACCGCCGTGGCATAGGTCTGGTCGATATACAGCCCTTCGCCCGAAATGGTGTACATATGCACCGAAAGGGTGCGGGCCGAATCGAAAAGGGTTTCGGCCGCCTCGGCCACCGTTCCCGCTGTAAAGATCAGCGCAGCCGATTCGCCGACGATGCGCCCAATGCCCAAAATGACCCCAGAAAGGATCCCAGGGATGGCACTGGGCAGCACGATGCGAAACACGGTACGCAGCCTTCCCGCCCCCAGGCCAAAGCTTCCCTCGCGGTAGCTGTCGGGAACAGCCAGCAGGGCTTCTTCGGTGGTACGCATGATGGTGGGCAATATCATGATGCTGAGGGTGAGGGCACCGGCCAGCAGCGAAAGCCCCATGTTTAAAAACTTGACAAAAAACAGCGAACCAAACAGGCCATAGACGATGGAGGGAATGCCCGAAAGGGTTTCGGCGGTAATGCCCACCATCCCCACCAGCCGGTTGCCCCGCCTGGCATATTCGGTCAGATAGACCGCCGACCCGATGCCCACCGGAACGGCCAGCACCAGCGACAGCAGAACCATCAGCAGAGTATTGATAAGAGCCGGCATAAGGGAAACGTTTTCGGAGTTATATTTCCAGGCAAACAGCTCGGGGGTAAGGTTGGGAATACCCTTGATAAGAATATAAAAAATGACGAACAGCAGCGCAGTGATGGTGGCCAATGCCGCCAGCCACACCCCTGCAAACAGAACAAGTGAGTATGGATCGCGGCGGCAGGCATGCACTTTTTGCCGCAGTGCTGCCAGCGGTGTTTTTTCATTTTCGTTCCCTCCGTTTCAGCATCGAAAAGGAAAGGTTGATGATCAGCACAAAGACAAACAGCACCACCGCCGTACCAATAAGGGCGCCCCGGTGCAGGTCAAGGGAATATCCCATTTCCATTACAATGTTGATCGTCAAAGTTCGCACCCCATCGGTCAGCTTTTCGGGAATGGCGGGCTGATTGCCGGCTACCATCATCACCGCCATGGTCTCGCCGATGGCCCGGCCTACCCCCAGCACAACACCGGCAAAAATGCCGCTTTTTGCCGCCGGCAAAACGGTGTGGAACACACTGCGCTCGTGGCTGGCCCCCAGTGCCAGGCCGCCTTCATAATAGCTTTGGGGCACCGCACGGATGGCCGATTCCGAAACATTGATGATGGTGGGCAAAATCATAAGCCCAAGCAAAATGGCGGCGGTAAGCACACTCATTCCGCGGCCGCCAAAGGTGTTGCGCACAAAGGGCACCAACACCACCAGGCCAAAAAAGCCGTATACCACCGAGGGAATGCCCGCCATCAAATTGACCGCCGGACGCATGATGCGGTAGAGCCATTCCGGGCAAAACCGCGCCATAAACACGGCAGTAAAAATCCCCACCGGCACACCGATGATCAATGCCCCCGCAGTCACATAAATGCTGCCGACGATCATGGGCAGGATACCATAAAGATTATTGCCGGGGCGCCATTCGGTCCCCAGCAAAAAGCGGAACAGGCCAATTTCCTGTATGGCGGGCACCCCGCTGGCAAACAAAAACACACAAATGAGCACCACTGCCGCAATGGACACACAGGCTGTCAACAAAAACAGGAGATGCATCGCCTTTTCTTTCCAGTTTTTCATAGCAAAACTCCTTTTAACACGGGAAGCAGGGGCCACGCTATACCGTGACCCCTGGGAGGCAGTTCCCTTATTAGGCAACCAATCCGCTCCAGGCGGTGGTTTCGCCGGTAAAGATCTTCATGACCTGCTCGCCGGTAAGGGCGTTTACAGGGTTCTGGTTGTTGACGATGACTGCGATGCCGTCCATGGCGATTACGGTGGGCACAACACCCTTTTCCAGTTCGGAATCCTTCAGCTCGCGGCTTGCCATGCCGATGTCGCAGGTGCCGTCAATGGCGTCGGCCACACCGGTGGAGGAGTCGCTGGTCTGGATCTCAATGGTCACACCGGGGTTGACTGCAAGGTAGGCTTCCTTCAGCTTTTCCATTACGGGGGTTACCGAAGTGGAGCCGCTGACCACGATTTTGCCCTCGGCCATCTGACCGGTATAGGCGCCGTTTTCCGACACGGCGATGTAGCCTTTGTCTTCCACTACCTTCTGGCCATCGTCACTCATGATAAAATCGACAAAGTCCTGTGCAGCTTCACTCAGCTCTGCCTTGGTGGCAAGGTTGAAGGGACGGGCGACCTTGTAGCTGCCATTTTTGATGTTTTCCACACTGGGGGCTGCGCCGTCAATTTCCACAGCCTTGATGGTTTCGTTCAGCGAACCCATGGAGATATAACCGATGGAGTAGAGGTCGCCAGCGACGGTGGTCATCATGACCGAAGTGGAGTTGGTGATGACTGCGTCCAAGGTGGTGTGGTCTACCTTCTCCCCCGCCTCGTTTTTCTGTTCGATGCCGAACAGTTCGATGAATGCGCCGCGGGTGCCGGAGCCATCCTCGCGGGAGATGACGCCGATCTCCTTTGCAGCATCAAATGCATCTGCTTCTGCCTGAGGAGCATCAAGTTCTTCCTTTTCTGTCTGGGCAGCGCCACAGCCTGCCATGGAAAGTACCATCATTGCAGCAACCAAAACTGCTGCCAGTTTTTTCACCTTTTTCATTTTTCTTTCTCCTTTGCGGCTCTTCTGTTTTGTTTTCCGGCCACAACTTTATGATACCCCGGAAAAGTAATGCTAAATAGCGCAGAAAAGTAAAATAGATGTAAAACCGCATATACAAAAAACCACTCCGGTCCCAAATGGGACCGGAGTGGCTGCGGTTGGTAAGATTATTCTGCTTCTTCTTGCTGCCGGGGCTGCTCGGCGGGTTTTTTGTCCACCGTGCAAAGGGTCGCCCAAAACAAAGCGCCGATGACTGCGGTATAGGTCATGGTGCGGGGCAGGCTGGCGGTGATGGGGCAGCTTCCGGTGGCGCAGCCAAACAGATGGTAGTAGGCAAAGCCCACCGCCGCGCCGGCTGCAACAAAAATCAAAAAACGAAGGATCTTTTTGACCAAATCGCTCCCCTCCTTGCCAAATAAGTACAGCGGTTTTTAGTCTTTTTTCGGGATGCCAAACAGCTTTTCGGCGTTTTTGTGCAGGATAAGCTCCTGTTCCTCTTTGGTCAGTGCCAAATCGAAGAAACGCTGGATCTCCTTTTCCATGGGCCACATGGGAAAGTCGGTGCCGTAAAGCACACGCTCCGCCCCATAGGTGCGGATGATCTCCAGGGTCTTTTCGGGCGAAAGGGCGTACATGGAGGAGGAACAATCCACATAGAAGTTGGGGTGCCCGGGAAGGATATGTTCCGCCTCATCCCACACCGACCAGCCGCCCAGGTGGGCCCCCACCACGGTAAGGTTGGGGAAGCTTTCCAGCACGTGGGCGATCCGCTTGGGGTTGGAATAGTTGAAGCGGTGGTCGCCGGTGTGCAGCAGCATAGGCAGGCCCCGTTCCTGGCAGATGGCATAAATTTTCATGCAGCGGGGGTCGTCGGCGGCGATGGCCTGGATGTCGGCGTGGAGCTTTACCCCACGCAGGTCAAGCTGCTGCAGATGGTCGATATCCTTTTCCAGAGTCTGGCTGTCGGGATGCACCGTGCCCAGACCGGTCATGGCGCCCCGGCTTTCGGCCACGGCCTTTGCAATAAACTCGTTGATACTTTCGGTCTGGTGGGGGGTGGTGGCCACCGAAAAGACCACATAGTGGTCAACCCCCAGTTTGGACCCCAGCTCGTAAAGCTGGCTGACCTTGCCGTTGTATACGCTGGGCAGGTCGTAGAAGCCGCTGGTGCCTGCCACCGCCCGTTCGGCAATGGCATCGGGATAGATGTGACAATGACAATCGATGATGCGCGACATGGGATACCTCGTTATTTCTGCAAACCCAGAACTTCGATGGAACGGTCACGCATCTTGAATTTCTGGATCTTGCCGGCGGCGTTCATGGGGAAGTCCTCCACTATCATGAAATAGCGGGGCACCTTGTGACGGGCCATGTGGGAGTTGCCGTATTCGCGCATTTCTTCCTCGCTGGACTGTACCCCCTCGTGGAGGATGATCCAGGCGCAGGCTTCTTCGCCATAGCGCTTGTCGGGCACGCCCACCACCTGCACATCCTTGACCTTGGGATGGGTCAGGTAGAACTCTTCAATTTCGCGGGGATAGAGGTTTTCGCCGCCGCGGATGATCATATCCTTCAGACGGCCGGTAACTTTGTAATAGCCGTCGGGGGTGCGGCAGCAGATGTCGCCCGAATGGAGCCAGCCGTCGGCATCGATGGTTTGTGCGGTGGCCTTGGGCATTTTGTAATAGCCCTTCATAATATTGAAGCCGCGGGCGACAAATTCGCCGTTTTCGCCATCAGGCAGTTCCAGGCCGGTTTCGGGGTCAATGATCTTACATTCCACACCGGGGAATGCGCTGCCCACCGTTTCCACACGATGGTCTTCGTCCTCGTTCACCTCGCCCATGGTGCAGCCGGGGGAGGCCTCGGTCTGGCCGTAAACCGAAATGATCTCGGTCATGTTCATTTCCCGGGCGGCGCGGCGCATCAGGTCGGCCGGGCAGTTGGCGCCGGCCATGATGCCGGTGCGGATGTGGGAAAAGTCGGTCTTGGCAAAATCCTCGTGGTTGAACATGGCGATGAACATGGTAGGCACACCGTTGAAGCAGGTGATGTGTTCGCTGGTGATGCAGGCCAAAGAGGATTTGGGCGAGAAGTAAGGAATGGGGCAAAGGGTGCCGCCATGGGTCATCATGCTGGTCATGGAAAGCACCATGCCGAAGCAGTGGAACATGGGCACCTGGATCATCATACGGTCGGCGGTGGAAAGGTCCATGCGGTCGCCGATGGTTTTGCCGTTGTTGACAATGTTGCGGTGGGTCAGCATAACACCCTTGGGGAAGCCGGTGGTGCCGGAGGTGTACTGCATGTTGCAAACGTCATCGGGACGCACAGCGGCGGCACGGCGGCGCACCTCTTCTTCGGGAACCAGGCTGGAGCGTTCCATCATCTGTTCCCAGGTCAGGCAGCCGTCCATCTCAAAACCGATGGTGACAACATTGCGCAGGAAGGGCAGCTTTTCGCAGTAGAGGGGGCTGCCGGGCTTGAGGGTCTTCAGCTCGGGGCAGAGCTCTTCCATGATCTCCTTGTAGTTGGAGTCCTTGCAGTCCTCGATCATCACCAGGGTGTGGGTGTCGGACTGGTTGAGCAGATACTCGGCCTCGTGAATTTTGTAGGCGGTGTTTACCGTGACCAGAACTGCGCCGATCTTGGTGGTGGCCCAGAAGGTGAGGAACCACTGGGGCACGTTGGTGGCCCAAATGGCCACATGGCTGCCGGGCTTTACCCCCAAAGAGATGAGGGCAGCAGCCACACGGTCCACGTCATCACGGAACTGGCTGTAGGTACGGGTGTAGTCCAGGGTGGTGTATTTGAAGGCATACTGGTCGGGATAGTACTCCACCATGGTGTCCAACACCTGAGAGAAGGTCTTATCCATAACGTCGTACTTTTTCCAGGGGAAGGTTCCGGTGCGGGAACGGTTGTAGTAGAGCTTTTTGGCCTTTTCGGCCTTTTCCACCACGTTTTCGATGTAGCTGGCAAAGTGGGTCAGCACGATGTCGGGGTTGGTAACTTCGTCGTTCCAGTCGGCACAGATATAGCCTTCGTAGTTGAGAGACTGCAGCGCGCCAAAGAATTCATCCACAGGCAGTTGGCCTTCGCCGATCAGCACGTTTACGCCGTCCTTGCGGTCGCCCATGCGCACATACTTGATGTAGGCACCCAGGGTCTGGATGGTGGCTTCGGCGCTCTCCCCTGCTGTAAAGTAGGTCTCGCGGATGTTCCAGGCGGCGCCCAGGGCACCGGTGGCAAAGTGGTTGAAAATACCGAGCATCTGCTGGGTGTTGGCCAGATAATCCACTGTTTCCAGCAGGATGGTGATGTCATATTTTTCGGCCTTTTCGATGGCGGGGCGCAGGGCCTCATCCAGGGCGGCCATATCGGGCTGGTTTTCCAGGCGAACCACCACATAGGGAATGGAAGCACCGGCGGCCCGTTCCACATACTTGGTCACACGGCTGGGGTCAACCTCCAGGGGCTGGGGGTATACCAACGCCGGAACGGCGATGCCGCGGTTGCGCAGCTTGCGCTTGGCGTCGGCGGCAGACATACTTTTCAGGATGCTGTCGCTGTGCATTTTGCGCTCGTTTTCGGCATCAAAAATTTCGAAGCCGTCAAAGCCGTATTCGTCGGCAATATTGCAAACTTCCAGGAAGCTCTGGGCAGAAACATCCCTGGTGGAAAATGCGAGTTTCATCTTACTCCTCCTCGTAAACGATCTTGTTGAGGGCATTGACAAAGGCACGGATGGAAGCGCCCACGATGTCGGTGGACAGACCGTTGCCGGAGTAGAGCTTGCCGCCGCTGCGCAGCTTTACCAGTGCGGAACCCAAAGCCTCGCGGCCTTCGGTAACGGCCTGGATCTGGAAGTCATCCAGCTCGTAGTGATGGCCAATGGCCTGTTCGATGGCGCGGAAGGAGGCGTCGATGGGGCCGTCGCCGGTGCTTACGCCGTCGTATACGATGTCATCCTTCAGCAAGGATACACAGGCCATGGATTTGACGGCGCTGCCGTTGTTGCAGATGTAGTTTTCCACATGATAGGTGGAAGGGACCTGCATGGCCGTGCTGGCAACGATGGCCTCCAGCTCCTTGGCGCTGATGGATTCCTTGCGGGAAACGACCCGCTTGAATTCTTCGTAGACCTTGCCGTTATCCTCATCCGAAATTTCGTAGCCCAGGGCGTAAACGGCCTTGGCAATGTCGGCCAGGGTGCTTTCGCCGTTCAGCAGAACAGCGGTGTCTTCGGCAAGGGAGGCAGGCTCGGCGGCAATGGTGGTTTTGCCCGCAAACACCGACACCGCGCGGTGGATGCCGGTCTGGTCCAGGCCGCATTCCATCTCTTCGTCACAGTCCAGAACCCGTACAACATCGGCAAACTGTTCGATCTTCAGGGTCTTTTCGTCGGCGACGGTGGTCTTGACCCCGTCGGCCCCGGCGGAAATGGCCTCCAGGGCGGCTGCGGCTGCCATGTAGATGGCGTTGGAGGGACAGGCATATACCGGCACGGTAACGGCGGTCTTTACGTCGCTGATCATATCGCCAAAGGCGCGGGGCGCCATGATGCCGGCATCGTCACAAAGGGTAACAGCAGTGGCGCCGTTATCCTGGGCGGTTTTGCAAACGTCCACCAGGAAGTCGATCTCGGCACGGGAGGCATCGGCTGCCACAAACTCCACCTTTTCGCACTTGGTGCGGGCATAGGCCACCAGGTCGGCCACCTTCCGGCTCATCTGGGCGTCCTTCATGTGGAACAGGTATTCCATCTGCACAGTGGAGGTGGGCACGATGACCTGCAGGCAGGGGCTGGCGGCATCCTTAACACATTCCCAGGCTTCGTCTACCTCGGCTTCGCTGAAGCCGACAGGGATAGAAACAGAGGCCTTTTTGATGGCGGAGGCAATGGTGCGATTCACGATGCAGTCCTCCTTGCCAGACTTGATGGCGCCCAGCTCAATGGCATCCACACCAAGGTCATCCAGGCACTTGGCGATGTTGGTCTTTTCGCGGAAGGAAACCGCCGCGCCATTGATGGCAGTCTGCCGAAGCGTGTAATCGCTGACAAAAATCTTCTTCATAGAAATTGCCTCACTTTCTTAATCTATACTAAAAAGACAAAAACAACACAAAAAAACCGCAGAAAACAGATCGTTTTCTGCGGGATGATCAACATAAAATTAACCACGGTACCACCCGTATTGCCATAGGTTGCCCTATGACCTCTCACTAAGGCTCCATCAAGCCTCTTGACCTGTAACGGGGTCTCCCGGGATCTCTTACTCATACGGGTTCAGAAATCCAGCTCAGATACGAGACGATCGAGAGGTCTTTGCCCTGTCTTGCACCAACCGACAGTTCTCTGCAGCAAGTTTCCAGTCGACTTAATATCTTCACAGCTTTTCTCTTGTGTTATCAAATATTATACTCATTTTCCTTCAAAAATCAATAGTCCCCGGCGATTTTACGCTTTAAACAAAAAAACACCTCTCGGAACATCCCAAGAGGTGTTTTACGCCAAGAAATCTTTTCTTCCCAACAGGTTATTCCCCGCGGGATTCCGCACAGATGAATTCTTTTAGCCCAAAGCAACCATGCTGAAAACAAGGGCAAACAGTGCAACCGTTTCGCAAAGACCTACAACGGTAATGTACTGCGAAAAGCCCTTGCCGGTTTCGGCCAAAGCATCGGCGCCGGCAGCGCCTGCCTTGCCCTGGCCAATAGCCGAAAATGCCATAGCCAGACCGGAAGCGATGCCAAGACCCAGCAAAAATGCGGGGTCAGCAGCAGAAGACTTCATCTGCTGCATCAGCAGGAAGCCGTAAATGGTCTGAGTAAGAGGTGCGCCTGCAAAAACGGTCAAAATAAAGGGCGCAACCTTATTGTTCATATAACACTTTTTCCAAGCACCGATTGCCGCCTGACCGGCAATGCCGATGCCAATGCCGGAACCGATTGCGGCAATACCCATAGCCAGCGCAGTACCCAAAGATCCAAAATTCATGATGATTCTCCTTTATAATCAGTTCATTCTTTGAAGGGCTCAAATTTATGTCCACTCCACGACATATCAAGGTGGGATGAAAATTCCAATGTATTCAGGCGGATGCCGTGAACAACAACCGACAACACATTGAGTATCATATTAAGACCATGGCCGAATACCAAAAGGGCAATGGCAAGGATCATAAACATAAAATTGCCCAGCAACGGCCCTGCAAGCTCATTAACGGTTGCGGAGATGGCTGCCCCCGCAAGGCCTACTGCCCACAGTCTTATATAGGAAACGATATCCGAAAAAACATTGACGACGCCGAGCAAAACAGAAATGATGTTTTTCAGGCTTTCGAGAATGGATTTTACAACACTGCCTTCATAGTTTGCAAAGACAAAGCTCATCACAAAGCCAACTACGACAAAAACAAGTGCAACCGTTCCCACAGGAATGCCGCCAAGCACCAGCCCAAAGGGGAAAATTGCGGCATTTACAACAAAATTAAGCACCACATAAAAGATGCCCCAAAGCTGCAATATCGAGCCGATATCTCCCAGAATTTTGATGGATTTTCTGTTGCGGGCCGCAACCTTGATGTGCGCAATGGTAAGTTGAATAAGTGCCAGCGCAAAGCAGAAGATCTGCAGATTCTGCGCGGTGGTCAGCCCGGCCTTCCCCTGTGTCCAGAAGGGATACCAAATTTTATCGGCATACACATTGGAAATGACCGGTACCGACAGGTTTTGGAGCCACTGGGGCAGCTGGCTGGGCGAAAGGCCGAACCAGGTGCAGGTAGCTGTTCCCCAAAGGACGGTTGAAAGGCCAAAAAGGCCGATCAGCAGGAAGGTGGGTGGAACGTCCTTTTTGGAGGCAAGTGCCTTGATGATCGGGATTGCCGCAACGGCGCAGATCAGCAGACCGTATCCCCCGTCGCCAAAGATGATGCCAAAGAAGAGCAGAATAAAGCCCAAAAACCAACCGGAAATATCGTACTCGAAATACCCCGGAACAGTACCCAAAAAGTCGGTCAGCGGATAGATGAGGCTTACAAACTTATTGTTTTTCAGCTTAGTGGGCACATTGTCTTCTTCGGTGGGATCTTCGATGAAAAGGCCCCATGCGTTCTCTCTGGCCGCTTCTTTCAGGTTCTCAAGGTTTTCTGCTTCAATATAACCGCGGAAATGGGCGACCGAAAGGCTGCTTTTCTCTTCGTCCGAAAGGGATTCCTCGGTCATGCCGGCGGCGTAGACCTCAAATTCCAGTTCCTTCTCGCAGGATTTAACAGCCTTTTTCATGCTGTCGGTATAACCTGCGTACTCAGTCAAACTTTGGTCTATCGCCTCGATGCGCTTCCCTATTTCTTCCGCTTCTTCGGTCATTTGCGCGGTCGATTTCAAGGGCAATTCCAGGCGGTAGTCTTTCAGCGCCGCCAAAGCATCGGCTTCCTCCTCAAGGCCCGATTCAATGATCATACATTTTATCGAGGTCTTGGTTTTGGCCAAGCGAACTGTTTTCACACAGTCTTCCAATGTCTCAAATTTATCCTGGGCATTTCGTAAAAGGAAACCTGGATGCCTTTTTCGGACAGATCCTGCAGCGCGGCGGGGTCGATCTCCCCCCACCCCGCAAGACGTTCCCGTTCTAAGCGCAGAGCTTCACGTTTATGGACAAGTTCCTTTTTCTCTTCGGCCAGCGAATTGATCTCCTCCACCGCCGAAAGGGTTTCTTCGGTGGTTGCCTCTTTCGGCTGGGTATTCTTATTTTTCTTTTCGCTTGCGCTGAAAATAGCTGCTTCAATACGGGCGATTCGTGCTTTCTGTTCCTCAATTTTTCCGCCCGTTCCTTCGCTTATTTCAATTTGAAGGATCCCCAGCTTGCGAAGTTTTTTCAGGGTTTCTGCTTTTTTGTCCCCCTTGATCAACAGGGAGACTTTTTTCATAGGCACGATCATAGCGAACACACCTCCATTTCTGAAGATGCTTCGTCACGGGCAGCTATTTTGCGTTTGGATATTTTGGAACGCACAACAGCACTGACCTGCTGGTCTGCCATATAAATCGAGATTTTTTTGATATTCTCTTTTGTTTCGGGAATTTTTACCTTTTCAAACAGATTGACTCTTTGGGAGGTTTCCCGAAGTTCTGCTTCCAGAAGTCTTACCTGTTCATCCAACACTTCAGCCTCCAAATCAAGGGACATTGCCTTTTCCATGTGGTTTGCGGCAATATCGACCCAAAGTGGTGTTTCGTACAAATCGTAGTCCCCTCTGGAAAAATCCGCCCCTTCATAGGTTGGGATCGCAACACCCGCAATATTTCCAATTCCCTTTCGGATATTGCTGACGGTGATGATCCCTTTGGGGAACACCTTTTCTTCGCTGAATACCGCGATCCAGGAAGAAAATCCTTCTTCCAGCTCCTGCCGTTCTTTTCTTACCCGTTCGGCATTGGCTTCTATGGTGCGGATTTCCGATTGGAGCTGCTGCTTTTTCAGTGTCAGAGTAGGCAAATATCTCTGGTACATTTTAAGAGCATCTTTTTGTACCTTTAACTCATTTTTGGTTAATTTGATTTTTGCCAAAACTACAATCCCCCTTACTTAGCAGGCCAAAACTCATCAGTAAGGTCCGATTTAATGCCGGTTTCTTCCTTTTCGAAGCATTCGGCAAGAATTTGCCAGCCAAGATCCAGAGAAGCTTCCAAAGACAAATTGACAGACAGATCCATCAGCTTGTCTTCAAAAAGCTGGCCGTATTTCAGCAGTTTTTCGTCCCACTTGTTCATCGAAAAGCCCATATTCTTCTTTTCCAAAGTTTCTTTGTAGGAAGAATAGAGACGGATCATGCCGTCCATCAGGGCACGGTGGTCTTTGCGGGTCTTGCTGTTTACATTCTGCTTCAGACGGGAAAGGGAACCAAAGGGCTCAATTCTTCCGCCCTTGAGGTAATACTGACCTTCGGTAATGTAGCCGGTATTATCGGGGACCGGATGGGTCACGTCGTCGCCGGGCATGGTGGTAACGGCAAGAACCGTAACCGAACCCGAATTGGCAAAGTCGACCGCCTTTTCGTAACGGGAAGCCAGCTGAGAATAAAGGTCGCCGGGATAGCCGCGGTTGGAGGGAACCTGTTCCTGAGTGATGGCAATTTCCTTCATGGCATCGGCAAAGTTGGTCATATCGGTAAGCAGCACCAGCACGTCCTTATCCTGCAGGGCAAATTGTTCCGCCACTGCCAGCGCCATATCGGGGATCATCATGCACTCAACCGTGGGGTCGGAGGCGGTATGAATAAACATAACGGTTTTGCTCAAAGCGCCGCCGTTGGAAAGCTCTTCCTTAAAGTAAAGAAAATCGTCGTATTTAAGGCCCATACCGCCCAAAACGATGACATCCGCTTCGGCCTGCAGCGCAATGCGGGCCAGCAGCTGGTTGTAGGGTTCGCCCGAAATGGAGAAAATGGGAAGCTTCTGCGAAACGACCAGCGTGTTGAACATATCGATCATGGGGATGTTGGTTCTCATCATGCGGTTGGCGAGGATGCGGTTGGTGGGGTTGACCGAAGGGCCGCCGATGGGCTTCATGTTTTCGGTAAGCACAGGGCCTTTGTCTCTTGGTTCACCGGAGCCGTTGAAAATACGGCCCAGCAGATCTTCGCTGAAGGAAACACGCATTTCGCGCCCCAGGAAGCGAACCTCGTCACCGGTGGAAACACCCTGGCCGCCGGCAAACACCTGCAGGGAAACGATGTCTCCATCGATCTTGTTGACCTGAGCAAGAGATTTGCCGAAGCGGGTATTGATCTGAGCCAGTTCGTTGTATTGGACATCCTGTGCTCTTACGGTAATAACGTTACCGGTAATGGATTCAATTCTGTTAAACACCTTGTTCATTCTCACTCACCACCCTTTAACAGAAGCTCGGCTTCTCCGGTCAGCTTTCCTTGACCTTCTTTATAAATAGCGTCAATTTCCTGCTCAATCTTCTTGAAGGCATCACTCTGGAATTCGGCATAGTTCCAGTCTATGATCTTTGCCCTCATGCGGTTGAAGAAACTGCGGGCATCGTCCTTGCTGTCCAAAGCATATTCGCTGCCCAGAATCGTGATCAGCTTATCGGTAACATAACGCTGACGTTCCTTGGTGCAGTTTGCTTCGATCAGGTCAAAGGAGTTTTGCTGGAGATAAACCGCATCCAGCATTTCAGCCTTCAGATAAACGGTATAGTCAAAAATGGAGGTGCCTTCTTCACCAACCACCTTCATCATCGAGCCGATCTCGTCGCCAAAAAGAAGGATATTTTTGCAATAGGCGGCCTTTTTGGGGTCGGTAACGGTTTTATATTTGGACCAGGAAATCAGAGGGTCGATAGCGGGATACTTTCTGGCATCCGAGCGCTCGCGGGAAAGGCCGTGAAAGGCACCGACAACCTTAAGGGTAGCCTGGGTCACAGGTTCTTCAAAGTTGCCGCCGGCAGGCGAAACGGTACCGCCGATGGTGACCGAACCGGTGCTGCCATCGGGCAGACGTACATAGCCCGCTCTTTCATAGAAAGCCGCAATGTAGGATTCCAGATAGGCAGGGAAGGCTTCTTCGCCGGGGATTTCTTCCAGTCGACCGGACATTTCGCGCAGAGCCTGTGCCCAACGGGAGGTGGAGTCGGCAAGCAGCAGAACATGAAGGCCCATTTGACGGTAGTATTCGGCAAGAGTTACCGAAGTATAAACCGAGGCTTCACGGGAGGCAACAGGCATGGAAGAAGTGTTGCAAATAATAATGGTGCGCTCCATCAGGGAACGGCCGGTTTTGGGGTCGGTAAGTTCGGGGAACTCGGTCAGAGTTTCTACAACTTCGCCGGCACGTTCCCCGCAGGCGGCGATAATGACAATATCAACATCGGCGTACTTGGAGGTTGTGTGCTGCAACACGGTTTTGCCGGCGCCAAAGGGGCCGGGGGTGCAGTAGGTGCCGCCCTTTGCCACAGGGAAAAACGAGTCGATAAGACGAACCTTGGTTTCCATGGTTTCCACGGGGGCCAATCTTTCACTATAGCACTTTACAGCACGCTTAACAGGCCAGCGGAAGGACATGGAGAGGGGGTATTCCCTTCCCCGGTCATCTGTTACCACCGCAATGGTCTCGGTCACGGTATATTCGCCCTTTTCGGCAATCGACTTCAGGGTGTAGGAGCCAAGGAACGTAAAGGGGACAAAAATCTTATGGGTAAAGAAGCCTTCGGGAACGGTACCGAACGATTCACCGGCACGCAAAGTATCCCCCACCTTGGCGGTAGGAGTGAATTCCCATTTCTTCTCGACATCCAGGCCATCGGCATAAATGCCTCTTTCCAAAAACCAGCCTGCCTTTTCGGCCAAAATGTGCAGGGGATTCTGCAGCCCGTCGTAAACCTGGCCAAGCAGGCCGGGGCCCAGCATTGCAGACAGCATTTCTCCGGTAAATTCTACTTCGTCACCGCATTTAATGCCGCCGGTCATTTCGTAGACCTGAATTTGCGCAATGTCGCCGCGGATGCGGATAACCTCGCTTTTGAGCTTGGTTCCCTCCACTTTAACAAAGCAGATCTCGTTCATAGAAACATTGCCTTCAAATTGAACAGATACCAGGTTGCCATTAACACTTACAACCCGGCCTTTATTTTCGGTCATTACATAACCTCCAAACTGTCTGTGTTCATAATGGAATGGTAGATTTTTCTGTAAGCCAGTTCTCCGTGTTCCTGGTCAAACTGTCTCATCCGTAAAAGCAGTTTTAGTTTGAGCCAATAATAGAAAACAAATTCTTCCGAAAAGGAATCGAGCGGTCGGAGAGTTTCCAAAAAGTCGAGCCGGTAACGGTTCAGAAATTTTTCCGCTTCCAAAGGACTGTCCATTTCAACAGCCGCACTTGCCGCCTTAAGGATAGGGAGCGACAATGATGTGTTCCCCGAATCAAAAGGTTTTTTCATTTTTTCGGCCCGAACTTTACCAAGGGCAAGACGCAGGCAGCGCTCGTTTTCATTCCAAGCATCAATGAAAGAGGAGGTCGTTTCCTCATAATTTCGGGAAGGAACAAGCGACAAGCGATGAAGTTCCGTGCTCACTTTTTTTCCTGCAAGCTGCCCGCAAAGCTCCAGAAAGCGTTCTTCTGTAATGGGAATGGGAGTATTTTCGCCAAGCCCATCCAAAGAAGGAAGCTGGGAAATCAGATAATATTCACCCATCATTATTCAGCCTCTTTCAAAAGAGCTGTAACTCTGGGGCTGAGGTAGTTGGACAGCATATTGGTTACAGCCTCGGCAGAGTAATCGTAATAAGCTCCGTCACCGCTTGCGGCAATACGGAATCCTCCGTCAAAATTATCGTTCGCCTTTAAGGTGATGCCGCCATGCAATTTTTCCTTGAGACCCGCAAGCGAAACCTCTTCCAATCGCTTCAGGTCTGCACTGTTCATAATGACCGAAACATCCTCTGCTCCCGGGCTACTGGTCCAGGAGTTTACAGCGTTTGCAACAAGCTGCGCAAGTTCATCGGAGGAATACACAGCGGAAACACTTTCCCCCACAACAGACATGAGTTCTTTTGCAACACTTTCCCGGAAAGAAATGAGCAGATTGCGGCCCGCCTGGCGGATCGCATCTTCACTCGATTTCACCATTTTTTCATTCTCACTTTTTGCATCCTGCAAAAGTTTATCCGCCCGGGCCTGGGCATCGGAGATGATTTTTTCGGCTTCGGCCTTTGCAGAATTCAAAATTGCTTCAGCCTGAACTTCGGCCGCTTCCACGCCGTCTTTTTTTATCTGTTCAATCAGTTCCTGCAGTTGTATTTCCATAAAAATCTTCTCCTTTTTTGTTTTGGGGTGCATTTGTATTGGTAAAATGAAAAGGACTAACCTTTTCGAACTCTAGCTCATTCTTTCCATAGTTATCATATGAAAAGCACAAGTTTTCACATGATAAACCAAACTTAACACATGTTAACATTTGCCAACTCTATTTTCAAGGGGTATTTCGTGATTTTTTAAGTTTTTTGAAATTATTTTTGCTTAGTTAAAAAGAAGTATACTATAGGCATATTAAACAAGCCATTGTATAAAGTTAAATTTTTGTTAACAAGTCAAAAGTTGCCAAATTTACCAAACCCACGACAGATACATACTTTTGAGCCAGAAATCCCCATAGCATTTTCTCTCAACATCTGAATCCGTAGTCAGCAGCGGAGATAATCATATATTGCTCTTTTTTTAACAAAAACACCCCCAAATGACTGGTCGTTCAACCGAACAATTGGGGGCATTCTTCAACTCCATTCAGAATTGCTTCTTTTTCTTTACATTAGCCATCCGTAAACAACGGCGATAATGGTCGGCATGGTTATCATTGCAATCAATGTGTGCATAGAAACTGTTTTTGCCGCCAATTCCACATCTTGTTTGTAGGCAGATGCCAGCATATTGACCGAAGCAGCCGCTGGCGCAGATACCGAGATCACCAAACAAACAGCAACCGGCCCAGACACCCCAAAGAACCACAACGCCACAGACATTACCAATGGTGCAAAAAGCAGCCGTATTGCCGCAGTTTTCCAAACATCCTTGTCATCAAAAAGCGTATTGAGTGGTATCTTTGACAACCGCTGGCCAATTACCAGCATGCACATCGGCATATTTAGGTTTGCAAGGTTGTTCATAGAGGAGGAAAGAACCGAAGGTATCTCGGCCGAAAAGAAGAACAGCAGCAATCCAACCAATGTTCCGATCAGGCCTGGATTCAACAAACCTCTTTTGACCGCGTCTTTGCTTTTCTTTCCTTTTCCCATGGCAATGGAACAATAGGTCCAGAAAGTAAGGTTGAATGCAGCGATGCTGGCGGCGCAGTAGAACACACCGTCGGCACCGAACAATGCCTGCTGCAGCGGCAAAGCCATCATTCCGATGTTTCCAAAAACGGAGGACGCCCGGAGCACGCTTACCTGTTCACAAGGCCCCTTCTTCAAAGCAAAATGCCCAACCGCAATGCAGAAAAATACAGCCAGAAGGTTGCCTACCAATGTGATCAAAAATCCATGCAGCAGTTCTATTTCAAAACTGCGCTGAAAAGCCATAATCACTAAGGCCGGAGTAACATAGTATACAGCAATGTTTGCCATTCCGTCGGAGGCCTTGTCGCTGATCAGTCCGGTTTTCCCTCCCAAATAACCCAGAAGGACAATGATGAAAACAATACCGACCTGTTCGGCAACAACAAGAAAATTACTGATTATTGGTATGTTCATCTTCTATTTTGCGGATGCGGGATACAGCATCCTTGCCTACCATAAAGTAGTAATCCTGGGGGAAGCCCATGGATACAAAAGAGGCCCCTTTGTCGATCCAGAACTTGGCCAATTCAAAGCTGTAACCCAACGATACACCGAAAGGCTTGCCGGCCTTTTTGCACTTTTCCATGACCTGTGCAACCATATCCACCACTTCAGGGTCGTCAATCTGGCCAAACTTATCCACCGAAGCCGAAAGGTCGTTGAGGCCTACGATGATGCCGTCAACACCGGGAACAGCCAGAATTTCTTCCAGATTATCCACAGCTTCCTTGCGTTCGCACTGCATGATCAGCAGCATGCTGTCGTTGGCCATCTTGTAGTAGTCAGCATCGGAAATATGACCATAAAGCTGTGCGCGGCGGGGACCATAACCGCGGATGCCCACAGGGGGATATTTGCAAACCTCCACGCAGCGGCGGGCGTCTTCAGCGGTATTTACCAAAGGGAAAATGATCCCGTCGGGGCCGGCTTCCAGCACAGGCTTGATATTTCCTACCGAGTGGTCAACCACACGGACCAGCGCAGCGGTGCCGCCTGCATTGTTGGCTAGAATGGCATTGGTGACCATGGTGTTGGTCATCCCGCCGTGTTCATTGTCGATCCACACATAATCATAGCCCAGGCGTCCGCACATTTCGTAAAAAGAAAGGTCAGTGCAGGAGCAGTGGGTACCGAAGTTCAGTTGTCCATTTTTAATTTTTTCTTTCAGATTATTAACGTAGTTCACTATATTTTCCTCCACATCTTCTGTAGGCCTGAGGGAAGCCCCCCAAGCCTGCAGAATGAGTTTCTTTTATGCCTCTGCTTCGGCAGTCTTGGCTTTCTTTTTGCGCAGTTCCTGGAACACGGGGAACAGGAAGGTAAGAACGATCATAACGATCAGTACAATGGAAATGGGACGGGTAACAAAGTAGCTCCAGTCGCCCTGAGAGATGACCAGCGCGGTTCTCATGTTCTTTTCCACGGTGCCGCCCAGCAGCAAGCCCAAAATCAGGGGACCGGAGGGGAAATCGTACACCTTGAGGAAAAAGCCCAGGATGGCCATGACAAACATTACGATAACATCAACAAAGCTGTTGTTGATGCAATAGGAACCAACGATACACAGTACGCTGACAGCGGCCCACACAACAGGCTGGCTCATATTCAGGAACTTTGCCGAAACCTTGGCGGTGGCAAGACCAATGACCAGGAAGGCCAGGTTGGCCAGAACCATCAAAACCATGATCTGGGCGGTAAAGCCTGCATTTTCAGCAAACATGGCATGACCGGGGGTCAGGCCGTACATCATCAGCGAACCCAGCAAAACGGCGGTTACGGCGTCGCCGGGAATGCCCAGGGTAAGCATGGTACACATGGCACCGCCGATAACACCATTGTTGGCAGTGGCCGAAACAGCCAGACCTTCGGCCGAACCATGACCGTATTTGTCACCTTCTTTGCTGAAGCGCTTGGAGTTGCCCCAGCAGATGATGGCCGAGATATCGCCGCCGGCCGCGGGAATAGCGCCGATGATGGTTGCTACAATGCCGGTGATGATGCAGCGGGGCGACCATTTCTTCATTTCTTCGCGGCTGGGCAACACACGGCCCAGCGAAAGGTTGACCTTACGGGCTTCCCGTTCGGCATCCGCCTTTTCTTTGTTGTATTCATACATTTGATGGAATACTTCGGCCAGACCAGAGATACCGATCATAACAGGAATAAAGCTGATGCCCGACTGCAAAGACATATTGCCGAAGGTGTAGCGCTGCAGACCGGAAATAGGGTCAAGGCCAACGGTGGAAAGCATAAGCCCCAGGAAGCCGAGCATTAGCCCCTTGACCACCTTGCCATTAGAAACGGCAATCATCATGGTCATGCCAAACAATGCAACCAAAGCGTATTCGGCAGGACCAAACTTAATAGTCACCTTGGCAATGGGCGAAGCCAGCAGAATCAGCAGAAGGGTGGAAATGATGCCGCCGATAAACGAAAATACAACGTTAATGCCCAGCGCCAAGCCGCCCTTGCCCTCTTTATACATGGGATAACCATCCCATGCCTGGGTCAGCGATGCGGGGGTACCGGGAGTATTGATGAGAATAGCGGTGATACCGCCGGCAAAAATGGCGGCGTTCCACAGACCCATCAGCATGGCAAAACCATCGGTTTTATCCAGCCAGAAGGTGATGGGAGTGATCAGAGCAACACCCATGGTGGCAGAAAGGCCGGGCAGTGCGCCAATGGCTGTGCCCAATGCTACACCAATGGCCAGATAAAGGAATACAGAAGGAGTTAACAGTTCGACAAAGGCTGTCGCCAAAAGATCAAAAGACATATTCTTCTCTCCTCCCTTTTAAGGCATAAAACGAATGGTGAAAGCGATGGTGAACAGACCGTAAATAAAAGCAGTCATAACTGCGGTAAAAATAACGGAAAACTTGGTGCTCTGCTTCAGCACAAATTTGTTAAGCACAAAGCAATAGATGGGAAGGCAGACGTAGAAGATGGTGGAAACCTTCCATGCAATCAACACCAACGCAATCAAACCGGCCAGAAAAGCAACATTTTTCAGGTTCTTTTTCTTTTCCGGGGTCATCTGGAAATAGTCAACTCTTCCATTCTGCTTGATGCCGCGTACAACCAAAATGATGCCAAAAACGATCAGTGCAACGGCACAGATAAAGGGAATAAACCCGGGGCCAACACCGCCGCGGGCAGGTTCGGCAAAGATGTTCATTTTGGGGTGCAGAATGTTATGAATCAGCGCGAAAGCGCCAATAAAGATTGAGAAAATACCGGGAATGGTATCGCCCTTTTTAATCAACGCAAATCACCTCAAATTATTTCGTCGCGGGTGTACCACCGATGCACAAAGGGCAAAACGGCAGCAAAAAGGCTTTGCCCCTTGTCCACCGATGGTAATTTTCATGGGGTGAGGCAGGAGCCCACACAGAGCCCCTGCCTCAAACGTACTTAAAATCTTAGTTGGCAGACAGGTTGAATTCCTTGATGATGCCGGAGTTTACGGTGTACATTTCCATAGCATCGGAAGCGAACTGTACGGGATCAACATTGTATTCGTCGAAGCCACGTTCAGCAACAGCAGCCTTGAAGTCTTCGCTGGCCAGAACCTTGGCAGAAGCTTCACGCAGAACCTTCAGAGCTTCTTCATCGGTGCCGGCAGGAGCAGCGATAGCACCCCAGGAACCGCCGTCGCAGGCATAGCCCAGTTCAGTAGCGGTGGGAGCATCGGGGAAGCAGGCGGAACGTTCGGCAGAAAGCTGGCAAAGCAGACGGAATTCGCCGGATTCAACGTAAGGCAGAGCTTCGGCAGTGCCGGCGGTGCAGCACTGTACGTTGCCGCCCATCATAGCGGTGATGGCTTCAGCAGTGCCGCCGCTGAAGTTAACGATGTTCAGTTCGATGCCGGCAGACTTCAGCATAGCGCGCAGGCCCAGTTCGTAGGCGTTGCCAACACCGGCAGTGCCGATGGTGATCTGGCCGGGGTTGGCCTTGGCGGCAGCAATCAGATCTTCCAGAGTTTCGAATTCGCTGTCAGCAGGTACACAGATCAGAGCACAGATCTTCATAACAGTGCACAGATAGTCAAAGCTTTCGGGAGTAACGGTGGCGTTGCCCATAGCTTCAACGGTGGTAACTTCGGCGGGAATGTAGCCGATGGTGTAGCCGTCGCCCTTGGCAGCAGCAATGGCTTCCTGGCCAATGCCGGAACCGGCGCCGGGCTTGTTTTCAACAACAACAGATACGCCCAGTTCCTTTTCCAAGGCAGCAGCGTACAGACGGCTGATAGCGTCAGAACCGCCGCCGGCAGCCAGGGGGCAAATCAGGGTGATCTGCTTAGAGGGGAAAGCCTTGCCGCCGCAGGCAGTCATAGACAGAACCATCAGAACGGCCAGAATCAGTGCGAGAAACTTTTTCATTTTTTGTGCCTCCTTAAAAAAATGAAT
>JAGAPB010000093.1 GCA_017847995.1 Oscillospiraceae bacterium | reverse complement strand
CCGGTGGCGGTGACCCCCAAAAACGCACAAAAAACCGGAGGGAATGCCGAGTTCTCTCCGGTTTCTTTCATTTACAGCAGTTGGTAGAAAAAGCCCTGGGTGGTGCTGTACCAAAACAGCATGCCGTGACCTCTTTTTTGGATGCGTACCTGCAGGTTCCATTCGGGGTATTGCTTGATCAGCTGGATCTTATCCCCGGTGGCAAAGGCGACAAAAGAGAGGTAGTTTTCCTTTTCCATGGGGTGGTCGGTCGTGATAAACCAGTCATCTTCAACCTGCTCCACCTTCAGTTTTTGGTTTTCGGATGCCTTTTTCGCCTGAAGTGGCTCAAGAATCCTTCCGCAGCAGTGTATTACGGCGTTGCCGGTGCACACCGAGATATTCCCGCAAACGGGACAAACGTAGAATTTACTATGTTTCATATTCCCTCCAACCTGTTCATTGGCATTCAGCTCGCCTTGCAGCATGGTTTCCACCGAAACATCCAGAACCGAAGAAAGTTTATTCCACAGCGAGGGGTCGGGGCAGCCGCAGCCGCGCTCCCACTTGGAAACGGTTTTATCGCTTACACAAAGCTGATCTGCCAGTTCTTTTTGGGTCAACCCCTTTTTCTGCCTAAGGGTTCGAATCAAAGTTCCAATTTTGGTGCTGTCCATAGTTTCACCTCACAAAGCCATTGTAATGGGAAAAGGAAAAGATTGCAATCGACTTAAAGTAGAGTGGAAGGGAATATAAATGACCCAGGGGGAGATGGATATGCGCAGAAGAAGACCCTATTACTGTGGAAAGGTGAAGCCGATTTTTGGGGTTTTCATTTTTTTGCTGGTGGGTATGCTGATATTATTTGAAGTGAAGCTTGGGCCGGTGGTTGCCGAAGTGGCCAGGTGGCAGGCGCAAACCATAGCCACAAAGGCGGTAAACAGGGCAACGGAGTTTGCCTTAAGCCATGCGGAGATAGGATATGACCAGCTTGCGGTCATCTCCCGCAGCCAAAACGGAGAGGTGACCTCGGTGCAGGCCAATATGCCAAAGATCAATGCTCTTGGCGTTACGGTCACCGAAAAAATAATAGAAGAACTGGAGGGGCTTTCGGCCCAAAATGTTGCCATCCCTTTTGGAACGCTGCTGGATAGTCAATTTTTGGCAGGCAGAGGGCCAAAGGTTTCGCTTTTTGTTTATCCAACCGGTTCGGTGGAAGCAAACATCGAAAATCGATTTGAATCTGCAGGGATCAACCAGACCCTGCACCGTATTTTGCTAAAGCTGAACATCGGCGTTATGGGAGTTTTGCCCTGGCATACCTACAAAACGACCATTTCAACCGAGATATGTATGGCTGAAACGGTCATCATCGGCGCTGTGCCAGATTACTACACTCAAATTGACGGGGTGGAAAGTGACCTCAGCGGTTTGGTTTCCGATTACGGTCCAGGACAAATCGATATACCGTAACTGTCATATCTGTGGTATACTATTACCGTTAACGAAATCTTACCCCGGAAACGAGGAATCGATATGAGCAAAGAAATACAAAAGCAAATGGATGAGCTGTACGAACAGCTAAAGTACCACAGCCACCTCTACTATGATTTGGATTCCCCCCAGTTGGAGGACTATGAGTATGACCGCATGCTCCATCATCTGATGGATCTGGAGGAGCAGCATCCCCAGTACCGTCGTGCCGACAGCCCAACGGTACGTGTGGGCGGCCATGCCGAAAATACCTTTGCTCCTGTTGTTCATGCGGTACCCCTTGGCTCGCTGCAGGATGTTTTTGAAGAAGAAGCATTGGTGGACTTTGACTGCAAGGTGCGGGAAACCGTTGCCGACCCCGAATACACCGTAGAACCCAAGATCGACGGCCTTTCGGTGGCGTTAGAATACCGTGACGGTGTTTTTGTGCAGGGGGCGACCCGTGGTGACGGCGTCACCGGCGAAGATGTCAGCGAAAATTTGCGTACCATCCGCGCTGTGCCGCTAACTTTGCCCGATAAGCTCCCGCGGCTCATTGTCCGTGGTGAGGTCTATATGCCTGTAGAAAGCTTTCTGCGCGTTATTAAGGAGCAGGAGGACGCAGGGGAGAAAACCTTCAAAAACCCCCGCAACGCCGCCGCGGGCTCGCTCCGGCAAAAGAATGCTGCCGTTGCCGCCAAGCGTGGTCTCGATTTATTTATCTTCAACGTGCAGCTTGTAGAAGGAAAGGAGTTTTCCTCCCATAGCCAGTCGCTGGATTACCTCAAGACCCAGGGCTTCCATGTGGTACCTTCCTATAAGGTGGTGCAGAACGGCCAACAGGCGGTGGAAGAGGTACAAAACATCGGCAAACGCCGCAATGACTACCCCTTCAACATCGATGGCGCTGTTGTTAAGGTTAATAACTTTACACAGCGCGAAGAGCTTGGAACCACCGCAAAATACCCCAAATGGGCCGTTGCTTTTAAGTATCCCCCTGAAGAAAAGGAGACCATCCTGCGCGATGTTGTGGTGCAGGTTGGCCGTACCGGTGTGCTGACCCCCACCGCGGTGTTTGACCCTGTGGAACTGGCCGGAACCACCGTAAGCCGCGCCACCATGCACAACCAGGACTTTATTGACCAGAAGGGTATTTCTATCGGCGACACCATTGTGGTGCGCAAGGCGGGGGATATCATTCCCGAGGTTGTTACCGTAGCAAAGCATGCCGAGGGCGGCAGTGTCTATAAGCTGCCGGAATTTTGCCCACGCTGCGGCGCCGAAACCACCCGTGACGAGGATGAAGCGGCCCTGCGCTGCCCCAACATCGACTGTCCTGCACAGCTTCTGCGCACCTTGACCCATTTTGCCAGCCGCGATGCTATGGATATAGAAGGCTTGGGCGAAGCTGTGGTTACTTTGCTGGTGGATGCCGGATTGGTCAAATCTCCTGCTGACCTGTATATCCTAAAGGCTGAAGATATTGCCGGGCTGGATCGCATGGGCGCCAAGAGTGCTGAAAATCTTTTGGCTGCCTTGGCAAAATCCAAAGATAATGAGCTTTCCCGTTTGCTGTATGGATTGGGCATCCGTAACATCGGTCAAAAAGCGGCACAGCAGCTTGCTGCTCATTTTGGTACCATGGAGGCCCTTGCCGCCGCCGATGCAGAGGCACTCACCCAAATTGAGGGCATGGGCGGCATTATGGCCCAGCGTGTGGTGGAGTTTTTTGCCAACCAGGGCAACCGCGAACTGGTCACACGGCTGAAGGAACTGGGGCTCAACATGGAAGAACATGTGGAAACCAAGGGCGATACCTTTGCCGGCATGACCTTTGTGCTGACCGGTACCTTGCCCACCCTGAAGCGCAGCCAGGCAAAGGAGATCATTGAAAAGCTGGGCGGAAAGGTTTCGGGCAGTGTTTCTGCCAAGACAAACTACGTTGTTGCCGGTGAGGAAGCCGGAAGCAAGCTGACCAAGGCCCAGCAGTTGGGCATCACCATCTGGGATGAAGATACCTTGCTGAAAATGGCCGGAGAAAACTGAAAATAACGATAAGAGACAGGCCTTGGAAACAAAGCCTGTCTTTTTTTGCGGTCTGTTCTATTTGTGGACAGGCCGCATATTCTGTTTGTGAAAGGATGTGAAAGCATGGAGGACGCATGGAAAAGGGCGGAGCATGCCGCCGGTTTTTTGTGGGGACCCGTTGCCCAGGCGGTTTGCGCCATCAACAGGGCTGAGCTTGCCCATGTGGAGGAGATCAGGCTGAGAATAAATAAACCCCTTTCGGTTTTTTACGGCGGAACCATTCGGTATGTATGCGAAAACGGTGCCTTGAGTAAAACCCCGGCGGAGGGTATGAAAGTTACCGCGGCACATCTGGAGGAATGTTTTCGCAAGCTTTGCAGCTATGCAGTACATACCCATGAAGAAGAAATTGCCCAGGGGTTTGTTTCGGTGCAGGGCGGACACCGGGCGGGCCTGGCGGGAACAGGCTTTCAAAGAGCCAACGGAAGCTATGGCCTGCGGGATATCACCTCCATCAATCTGCGTGTTGCACGGCAGGTGAAGGGGTGTGCCGACCAGCTTGTATCGCTTGTTCAAAACAGCGAGGGAGACGGCCTGCTGCTGGCGGGTCCACCGGGAAGCGGTAAAACGACCCTGCTGCGTGATCTTGCCCGCCAACTTTCGTGTCAGGGCAAAAAGATCGCTGTGGTGGATGAGCGGGGAGAAATTTCGGGTGTGTTTGGTACAAGCATTGAAAATGATCTTGGCCCAAACTGCGATGTGATAGCGGGAATGGAAAAAAGCAGGGGGATCCTGATGGCAGTGCGCTGTCTTTCTCCCCAGATCATCCTTTGCGACGAACTTGGTACCGCCGAAGAGATCACCGCAATTGGGGCGGGCCTTTCCAGCGGGGTGACGGTAGTTACCTCCATTCATGCGGGAAGCTTTGACCAACTGAAACAGAAACCTCAGTTTGGACCTTTGGTTCGAAGCGGCGCTTTCCGCTGGGTGGTGCTTCTTTCGACTCCTGAAAAGCCATTTATGATAAGAGAGGTATCACAGTTGTGATTCGACTGGCCGGAAGTGTTTTTCTGATCGTCTGTGGATGGTTGGGCGGGCATACAGCGGCACAAAAACAGAAGGAACGCCTGCGCCAATGCATGCTGCTGGAAAGTTATCTGAATAACCTGAGGGCTGAGCTGGAATACACCCATGCTCCATTTGAGCAGATCGCCCGGAATCTTGCGGAAAATCCCATCTTTCAAAACTTTCCGTTTGCCCGTTTTTGTGGCCAAAACACCTTAGGATATCCCTTTTTTCTGCTGTTCCGGGATGGAATAGGCCAAAACCAAAAGCTTTTTGGAAGCGAAATTTGCGGCTGTTTGGAACTGCTTTCCGGACAGCTTGGAAATTACCCGGTGGAAAGTCAGGCGGCCGCCATTGAGCTGTGCCGGCTGCGGGTCGCGCAAATCACCGATGCGCTGCGGGGCAAAACAGCGCAGAATGCAAAGCTGTACCACAGTTTGGGCCTGCTGGGAGGGGCCGCTGTTGTGATACTGCTTTGGTAAAAAACAAAAAGGATGTGACATGGTTTGGAAGTTGATCTGATTTTCCGCATTGCGGCAATAGGCATCATCGTTTCGGTGTTGTATCAGGTACTGCTGCGGTCGGGAAGGGAAGAACAGGCCATGCTTACTTCACTGGCGGG
>JAGAPB010000092.1 GCA_017847995.1 Oscillospiraceae bacterium | reverse complement strand
GATGCCGGTCATTACGTTTACGGCGCCCAGCTCGGTCATCTGGCCCTTTTCAAAGCCTTCCAGAGCGGGGTCCATTTCTGCTTCAAACAGTTCTTCAAAGGAAGGATTGTAAACGATTTCGGTGGTGCCTGTAATGCCATATTTGGTCAGATCGATCTTTGCCATAGTGCTTCCTCTTTTCCTTAAAATATACGTTGGTTTATTTGCCGGTTTACCAAAGTTCTACCGACAGAGCGGATGCGGTTTTTGTGATTTTTTTCACAAATAAGTCCATTATTATTTTACTTGATGGCGGTCATAAAATCAATATCAAGTATCCACAAAGTATATGAATAATCGGGGTCATAAAAGTGCATTATTGATAAACTTTTCCCAGAAAAAATCTTTCTTTTTCCATTGCTTTGCAAGTGCTAACTTTCTTTCCTGCATTTGGGTACATCTTCGAATGCAAAAAAGCGCAGAAACCGAAGGGCGGTTTCTGCGCAAATGAAGCTTTATTCGTCCTCCCCTGCTTCTTTGGTCTGCGGGGGGATCCACACCTGATGCTTCAGGCTATCGATGCGGTCAATGTGGTAGGCGGTGTTGGCGGCAAACACATTGTTGAGGAACAACAGGTCGGTCACGCCGTTTTCTTCCATCAGTTCCACCAGCGAGGTTTGGAAGTAGCGCTGGTCCACAACATAAATCTCTTCAAAATGAGGAAGGAGGAAGGGAACGAAGGCATTGCCGTAGGATTCCTTGACCACCACGATCTTCCTGCCGTTTTTGTGCTCGGTCACGATCTTTTCCAGCGGAAAGTCGCCATAAAGGAAGATGGAGTAGCTGTTGGTCATGGAGGCCATTTCGCCCCAGATGCTGTCAAACCGGGTAAAGGAATCGGGCTGATCCTTCATTCTTATGTAGTTTTCGTACTGGGTGTCGGGGATGTAGTAGGTAAGGTTGTCGGGATTTTGGGCCAGCACGGGGTCGCCGGTTTGGGTGTAGAAGGTGCCCAGGAAGCCCTCGCGGGTGCGCGCCTCCATTTCTTCCAGCGCGGCGGGAGTGAGTCCCGCCTCTTTGCAAAACTCCTGGTAGGCGTAATATGCCCCCAATGCGGTCCAGTGGTGGTCGGTGTTGAAATAGATGTACTCGTCGGCATGAGCCGCCAGCGCGTTGTAGGCATCCACCGGCTTGATGCGTTCATCCAACTGGCTGTAGATGAAGCTGATGTTTTCCCATTGGTCGGCGCTGCTGGCCTGGTAGCGGCTGGGCAGATAGAACTCGGAGGAGCAGGGCACCACCATGTTGTAGACCTGCACCGAGGGGTCGATCTCATCCAGATAGCTGTTGAGGGTTTGGGCATAATAGCCGGCCATTTGATGGCTGCCTCCAAACAGGTTGACCGCACGCTGGCCAAAAACAAAAATGCCGTTATCCATCAGGTAGCCCACCGCGTCCTCGTCGGGCGGTGTGACCACAATGTGGTCGCCTTCCGGCTGGGTGGAGGGAGCGCTTTGTTCCTGGGGAAGCTCGGGGGTGTTATGTTCGGGTCTGGGCCGTTTTGTACTGGGAGCAGGTTCTTCTTCCTTGGCCGAAGTTCCCTGCTGCGCAGGGGCCGAGGGCTTGGCCTCGTATACCTTGATCTCATCGGGACGAATGCCCCGCACATCTTCCAGCAGATGGGCGGTGGAAATGAAGCTGTCACGCCAGGGGAAGGTGTCGGCAAACCAGGCCGAAAATTCCTTCATAAACTGGGCCGAAAAGACAGATTCCACCGAAAGGGTGGGCTTTGCGGCCAGTTCACGCTTTTCCACCTCGGAAAAGGAGGCCTTGGGCAGGCAGAGGGACAAAACGCCGAATACAGCCAATGCCAGGCAGAAGCCGATGGAGTTTACCATGGTGAACTTCCAGGAAGAACCCTTGCGTCCGGTGTGTTCGAAATGTTCTTTTTTCACGGGTTCTCCCCTCCTTTGCTTGTTAGAAACGGAAATAGAGGAACGGGTTGTAGCTTTGGCCCACCAACAGGGCGGTGCAGGCAACCAGTATAAATACATTCATCAAAGTCTGCACCCAACCCACCGACTCGATCCCCGCGTCGGTTCTCATCAGGCCCAGCAGCCAGCTCCAGAAAGTAGGAGCCAGCGGTGCACAGAAGGCCGCCACACCGATGAGCCAGAACAGGTTGTTTTGCAGGGTGATGCCCAAAACCGGGTCGGAGGCCCCGCCGGCGCCGAACAGGATCTGCAGGAACTGCCCCAAACGGGAAAAATCGGTGAAATAGAACAACGCCCAGCCGATCACCACGCAGAACATGGTGTAGAGACGGTTAATCACCGGCACCCTGCACAGGGTCTTGCCCAGAAGCAGGCGTTCCAGCAAAATAAGCAGGCCGTAGAACAGCCCCCACAGGATGAAGTTCCAGGAGGCGCCGTGCCACATACCGGTGAGGAACCACACCACCAGCAGATTGCGGGCAAGGTGGTGGCGGTTGCCCCCCAGGGGGATGTAGAGATAATCGCGGAAAAAGCTGCCCAGCGAAATGTGCCACCGCCGCCAGAATTCGGAAATACTGCGGCTGATGTAGGGGTAGTTGAAATTTTCGGGGAAAGAAAAACCAAACATGCGGCCCAAACCGATGGCCATATCGGAATAGCCGGAAAAATCGTAATAAATTTGAAGGGTGTACATCAGCAGGCCAAACCAGGCCGCCGGGGTGGAAAGCTTGGAAAGATCGCCATCCAAATAGATGGACGCCAGTTCGCCTGCGTGGTTGGCCACATACACCTTTTTCAGCAAGCCGATGCAGAAGCGGGAAACACCGGCCGAAAAATGGCCAAAGCTGAGCTTGCGGTTTTCCACCTCCGCCATCACACTGCTGTAGCGCACTATGGGACCGGCCACAAGCTGGGGGTACATGCTGACATACATCAAAAACTTGGTGTAGCTGCGTTGGGCGGGCACCTTTCCACGGTAGACATCAATGACATAAGAGATGGTCTGGAAGGTGTAGAACGAGATGCCGATGGGAAGAGAAATGCCCATCAGCGGAATGGAAAGTCCGGTGATGCTGTTGATGGTGCTGATGAAAAAGTCGCTGTACTTAAAAATTCCCAGCAAGCCCAAATTGAGGATCAGCGAGGAGGCTACCATCAGCTTGGGGATCTTTGTGCCGGGGTATTTGGCAATGCCCAGGCCGTGGAAGTAGTCAATGGTAGCCGAGAAAATGAGCAGAATGATCCAAACCGGCTCGCCCCAGGCATAAAAGACCAGAGAAAAGATGGTAAGCACCGCATTGCGCCATCTGTTGTGGGGCACCGCAAAATAGAGCAGCAGATTCAGCGGCAGAAAAAGATATAAAAATGTCAGATCGGCAAAGACCACAAAATGCACATCCTTTTAATACCGCCAAACCGGGGCCGGTTGTCCGTTTTTACCTAAAAATTCTGTTACTTCAATGCAGTATATGCGCCGCTGGGGTCATACAGCACCACATGCCGTGCGCCCCAATCCAGGGCGGCATCCACCTGCTGGGCTATTTCTTCCTCGCCATAGGCAAGGTTAAATTCCATGGCGATGTCGGCGGCGGTGTAGGCCTGCAGCACCGGCATTACCATGGCGCTATCCTGGGGAAGATCGAGGCCGCGCAGCACGGCGGAAACCGTCTCGCCCGGGTTCTGCAGGGGATTTGCGGGCAGAGTCAGGGCCGTTTCTTCCCCAATGCCAAACTGGCTGGGCATCACATTGACCATCAGGTTGTGGTCCTTGACCACCTGCCTGGCCTGGCCGCCATAGGGGCCCAGTTCGCCCATCTCTTCGGGGGCGTAAAGTTCGGCAGCATCCATATAGAGCCAGCAGCCCACGCCTTCGTGGCGTTCCACCAGCTCTTCGATGCGGGAAACAAAACCGCTGAGCACCTGGGGACGGCTTAGGCCCTTGGTGTCGCCGTAATCGGCCAGTTCCAGGCTGTAGCCGGTGGGGAACTGCACCCCATCCAGCACGATGCCGTCCACACCCAGCGAAAGGGCCTCGGCAGCCAGCTCGGCAATATAGTCCTGTGCCTGCTGGGCATAGGGGTTCAGCCAGGCCTTGCCCCCGGCACTGGCGCTGTTGTCCAGCCAGCCAAAGCCGGTTCCGGCATAAAAGACCTTGCCCTCTTCCAGCACGGCGGTGGCGGTGCTGTCCTCAAAGGCGTGCAGCTTGGCCAAAACGGTGTAACCCTTCTGATGCAGCAGTTGGGTGGCAGCAGCCAGGTCAAAGGCCCCCTCGTTCTGGGCGCCTGCAAGGCCCACTGCCTCCACCGAGCTTTGATAGAGCACCCGTCCACGGGCATTCTTCAGCTCCAGCACCACCGTGTCCACCGGGTCGGCGGGCAGGGTGGCAAGATAGCTTTCCAGCATGGTGCTGTTGGCAGCCGCGCTTGCGGGGATCCACACCGCACGCAGCTCTTCCGACCAGTTTTCGGGCACGGGTTCGGGCTGCTGGGGCTGTTCGGGCGCGGGTTCCGCCGCCGAACTTTCGGGCGGGGCGGGCTCGGGTTCTTCGGTTTGGGCCAGGTTCATGATCCAGTTATAGGCAGGCTCGTAGAGGAACCAGCCGGCGGCAAACAGCACACCCACAACAAGCAGCACGGCGATGACCTGCCCCACGGCAGGGCCGCCCGCTCTGCGGGAATGCTTTTTGCGCATTACCTTAAATTCTTTTCCCATCAGGGATCCTCCAATCGTTGCGAGGTTTTTTGTTTAGGTGGGCAGGTTGTGACCCACCAGGCCATAAAGTGCCAGGGCCAGAATGCCAATATACATCAGCATAATGGGCATTCCGCGGAAGGCACGGGGAACATTGCGTATATCCAGGCGGCGGTGGCCGGTCAGGATCAGCGCCGAGGCCAAAATCATGCCGCAGCCGGCGCCAAAGCCGTGCACCAGCGACTGCCACAGGCCCAGCTCTTTGGTGGTGCTGACCAGCAGCGAACCGTAAACGGCGCCGTTAAAGGCGGCGTAGGAAACAACGCTGCCAAACATGGAGGCCAGGGCCTTCAGCTTTTTGATCACCAGCAGGTACAACAGGCAATAGCTGATGACAACAGCCAGGAACAGGATGGCCTGCTTTGCAAAAAGGGTGATCTCGACCTTGGGCCACCCCAACAGCCAGCGGATGCCGTAGCCCAGCACCGAGCTGACGGTGCACATAAACAGCACCGAAAGGCTGAAGGCGACGACGTCGGCCCGTTTTTCCTGCACCAGGGTGGTGCGGGAAACACCGAGCGCACGGCCAAACACCATGTTTTCCAGCAAAGCGGCCGAAAGGAATACGGACAAAATCTCCAGGATCAGTTCCATTTAGTCCACCATCCTTTCTTCCTGCTGGCGCAGCAGTTCTTCGGCGGTGGGATTATCCAGACGCAGGTTCAGCCTCATGATGCAGCGGCGCAGGCCCTGCACTGCTGCCCCAAAGAAGGCCAGCAGAATAAAGCCAAAGAAAACCATGCCCGCCGCAGGGAAGGAAACACCTGCCACCGAAACGCCCCAGATTGAACCGGTGAGCAGCAGCTCGCGCACCAGGCCCACGCTGCAGGCCACAAGGCCAAAGCCCACAACCGCGGCCAGCATTCGGCCAACGATGTGCAGCATTTTTTCTTTGTGGATATGCTGGGCGGCAAACATAACAATGATGCTGTTTACCGCCATCAGGGGCAAATAGATGCCCAGAGTATCAAAAATTTCGGTAGAAATCAGGCGGATGACAAAACGGGAGATCGCCACGCCGCCCAGGGAAGCCACTGTTACGGCAATATAGCGCACCAGGTCTACCTTTTCCGAAACAAGATAACCTGCCGCCATGCCCAGCAGCACCGTGAACAGCATGGCAACGGTAAGGGCCACAGCGGTTTTCAGGTTGACCGCCGGCATTACGATATAGGGCAGCATCAGGCCGGAGTAGAGCACAACATTGTGGCCAAAAATGCCTTCAGTGGCTTTGAAGAAGCGGTTTTGTTTGCGGTTACGGGTCAATTTCATGCTGCATCCCCCTTTCTGCCGGAGCCAAACAGTTTGGGAGCGCCGACTACCATAAAGTAATCGAATTCTTCGGCCAGGGCGTTCATGATCAGCAAGGCAAATGCGAAGCCGTGGTCAAAGGCGCCAAAGTAGCGGAACAACATGGTGACGATGCCTGCCGCAAAACCATAGATGGCACGGGCCGCGGTGCGTTTGGGCGAGGTAACGGGGTCGTTGAGCATAAACACAGCGCCAAACATCAGCGAGCCGGACATCAGCTCGTAAAGCACCGAGTAGGCACGGCTGATGTCGGCACGGGGAAAGGCGAAGGCCATCAACGCCGCCGCCGCCAAAAAGCAGACCGGCTGCACCAGAGGAATGGTGCGGCGGATGGAAAGATAGACCAGGCAGGCCAGCAGCACCAGAATGCTGACAGCCCCCACCGGCCCCGCCACCAGACCCAGAACCATATCGTTGAGGTCGGCGCTGGGCAACCCGCCCATCTTCAGGGTGTGGGCGGTGCTGGTAACGGTAAGCACACTGCTGGTATCCCACAGGGGAATGGTGGTGAAGGGGACCGGGTAGGCAAACACCTTGGCAGGCCAGCACACAGCGGCAAAGGCGATGCCTCCGGCTGCGGGGTTGAACAGGTTTTCGCCCGTTCCGCCAAAGGGATGCTTGACCGCGCAGATGGCAAACATACCGGCAAACAGGACCACATAGTAGGGCACCGTTGCAGGCATGACCAGCGGAATGATGAGGCCGGTGACGATGCTGGAAAGGTCGCGGAAATTGAAGAAACGGCGGCGCAGCAGGCTGCACAGCATATCGCACAGCCAGCAGCTAAGCACCGAAACGGTCATGGTGATCAATACACGGAAGCCGTAGAAGCAGATGGCCAGTACATAAAGGGGCAGCAGGGTCAAAATCATGTCGCCCATCAGTGTTTTGGGGTTGTCGCTGTGACGGATGTGGGGTGCGTTGCGCTGAATAAGTTGCATTATTCTTCCTCCTCCCCGTCGGTTTTACGGTATTTGCCAATGGTAATGGAAAGGGGCAGCTTGGAGGGGCAAACATAGCTGCAGGTCCCGCAGCCCACACATTCGGCTGCCCGCAGGGGCACCAGCAAGGAAAAGCGGCGGCTTTTTACCGCACGGTAGATAAACATGGGATCCAGGCCCACAGGGCAGCTTGCGGTGCAGCGCCCGCAGCCAATGCAGGTGTAGTTGCGTTCCTTTTCATCCTCGCGGAAGGCCAGCACCGCGCGGGTGGTGGGCGAAACCAGAGTCTTGTCGGTATCCATGATGGAGATGCCGGTCATGGAGCCGCCGATGACCACACGGGTGGGGTTGTCGGCCAGGCCGCAGCGTTCCAGCACCTGGCTCAGGCTCATACCCAGCGAAACTTCCAGGTTGGTGGGGTTGGCAATGCAGTTGCCCGCAACGGTGATAAAGGCGCTTTTCTGCATCTGGCCGGAGGTGATGGCGCGGCTGAGGAACACCAGGGAGCATACCCCCAGGGTAACATAACCCTCCCGCAGGCCAAGGTCGCGGCCGATGTGGGATTCGGCGGGATATTTGCCGCCGATGCGCACCACGCGCACCCCGTCAATGCTGCTGGGAACGCGCACTTCGGCATCGGTCAGATTTTTATAGACCACAATGGTCTTGTTGGCAGCTTCGGCGGCCATGGCTGCCGCCTTCAGCCCGGCGGAAACCTCTTCCCGCAGATGCAGCAGCACGCCAAGCTGGCTGGAAACATAGGGCTCATCGTCCAGGGCATCCACCACAACGGTTTTGACGCCCCTTTCCCGGGCCTTTTCCAGCTTTTTATACAGGGGGCGGCCGTCACGCTCGTCCACAATGCCGGCCTGGCGCGCAATGTCAATAACCTCCAATGGGGTCAGTTCCTCCGGTGACTTGGTCACGGGAGATCCCACCAGGGCTTCGGAAGCCGAAGTGTTGAAAAACTGACGAATCTCGCGGGAAAGGGCCGGCTCCTTGAACTGCTGGAGATAGACGCCTTTCCGGGGTTGAGTCTTCATAGCCATTGGGAAGTTCCTCCTTTCCTGCAAATAGAACTTTGTGCCCGAACCTCAGGCACGGACATTGGCCTGGGCAGCGCCGCGCAGGCCGGAAATTGCCTCGGTGTAATCGGGCTTATCAAACACAGCCGAACCGGCAACAAAGCAGTCGGCGCCGGCAGCCGAGGCCAGGGCGATGGTTTCGGGGTTGATGCCGCCGTCCACCTGGATGATCAGGTCGTCGCGGCCCTGGCGCTTGGCTTCTTCATAAACAGCTTCCACCTTTGCCAGCAGCTCGGGGCGGAACTTCTGTCCACCAAAGCCGGATTTTACGGTCATGACCAGCACCAGGTCCAGCAGGGGCAGGTACTTGAGTACCTCCTCGATGGGGGTGTCGGGGTCCAGGGCCAGACCGGCCTTGCAGCCGGTTTCCTTGATGTGCTTGAGGATCTCTTCGGTCTTGTCCGATTCGGTTTCAACATGAATGGTGATCAGGTTGGCACCGGCCCCGGCATACAGGTCGATGAGCCAGGAGGGCTTGGCGCACATCAGGTGCACATCAAAGTACAGGTCGCTGACACGGCGCATGGCCTTTACCACAGGCACACCCAGGCTCTGGTTGGGAACATACACGCCGTCCATGATGTCAACGTGCAGCCAGTCGGCGCCGGCTTCCTTTACAGCAGCGATGTCGTCTGCCAGGTGGGCAAAATCGGCAGACAAAACGGAAGGGGAAATTCTGATCATATTACGTAACCTCCTTGAGGGAATTGAGCGTTTTCTGTTTGGGCAGAACAGCGCATAAATAATCATTTTATTCTACCGCAAAACAGTTAAAAGGTCAATAAAACTGCACCAATGTTCATTTTTCCGTCACGAACCGTTTGTGCCCCCGCCCGGATGGGCAGGGGCACATATGATATGGCGGCGGCCGCAGCGCTGCTCCGGGCTTTTTGCAGACGTCCGGCCACAGCCGGCCGTCACCCTTTGGAGACACCGCCGCCTTGCTGTTCCGAACACCCGGCAGGCAAAACACTGCCCACTGCCCCGCCGCATTCCTTCCATCTTATGTTTGGCCTGAGCCGGTGGTGCAGTTACCGCCTTTGGGCACAAAAAAATCCCGGGGGCAAATGCCCTCGGGACTTTTGATTGGTTTTTACTTGGCGTATTCGATGGCGCGGGTCTCGCGGATCACATGGACCTTGATCTGGCCGGGGTAATCCATCTCGTCCTCAATGCGCTTTACGATCTGACGAGCCACAATGGTCATCTGATCGTCGCTGACCACCTCAGGCTTGAGCATGATGCGAACTTCGCGGCCGGCCTGGATGGCAAAGCAGTTGTCAACACCTTCAAAGGAGTTGGCGATGCTTTCCAGCTTTTCAAGACGCTTGATGTAGTTTTCCAGATTTTCGCGGCGGGCGCCGGGACGTGCGGCCGAAATGGCGTCGGCGGCCTGTACCAGGCAGGCGACCACGGTCTTGGGTTCCACATCGCCGTGGTGGGCCTCGATGGCGTGGATGACATCTGCGTTTTCTTTATACTTGCGGGCAACATCTACGCCGATGGCCACATGGCTGCCTTCCACCTCGTGGGTGAGGGCCTTGCCGATGTCGTGCAGCAAACCTGCACGGCGGGCCAGGGCGGCGTCGGCGCCCAGTTCGGCGGCCATGATGCCTGCCAGCTGGGCAACCTCGATGGAGTGTACCAGAACATTCTGGCCATAGCTGGAGCGGTAACGCATACGGCCCAGCAGACGGACCAGTTCGGGATGCAGGGCGTGGATGCCGGTTTCCATAACGGCACGTTCGCCGTCCTGCTTGATCTTGCTTTCCACCTCGCGGCGGGCCTTTTCCACCATTTCCTCAATGCGGGCGGGGTGGATGCGGCCGTCCTGGATCAGACGTTCCAAAGCAATTCTTGCAATCTCACGCTTGACGGCATCGTGGCTTGAAAGAGTGATGGCTTCGGGGGTGTCGTCGATGATCAGGTCAACACCGGTAAGGGTTTCCAGGGTGCGGATGTTGCGGCCTTCACGGCCAATGATGCGGCCCTTCATTTCATCGTTGGGCAGGGGCACCACCGAAACGGTAACTTCGGCAACATGGTCGGCTGCGCAGCGCTGAATGGCCTGAGAAATGATCTCGCGGGCCTTCTGGTCGCTTTCATCCTTCAAACGGGCTTCGAACATGCTGATCTTCAAAGCCTTTTCGTGGGTCAGTTCATTTTCCAGGTTGGCCAGCAGGTATTCCTTGGCCTGCTCGGCGGTATATCCGGAAATGCGCTCCAGCATATCAAACTGGTGCTGCTTGATTTTTTCAACCTCTTCCAGCTTGGCTTCGGCCAAACGGAGCTTTTCGCCCAGGGCCTCTTCCTTCTTTTCCAGGTTCTCGGTCTTTCGGTCCAGGGATTCTTCCTTCTGCTGAAGGCGGCGTTCCTGGCGCTGGGTCTCGCTGCGGCGTTCCTTCAGTTCTTTATCAGCCTCGGAACGCATTCTGTGAATTTCATCCTTGGCTTCCACCAAGGCTTCCTTTTTCTTGCTTTCGGCAGTTTTAATCGCATCGCTGAGTACGCGTTTTGCTTCTTCTTCGGCAGAGCCGAGTTCTGCTTCGGCAACTTTTTTTCTATACTGAACGCCCAAAGGAAAGGCGATAAGCAATCCAACAAACAGTGCGATCACACCGCAAATAACAAGGGACAAAATATCGCTTGAATTCATAATCTATGCTTGAACCTCCTTCTTATCAAATTTTCAAGATGCAATAATCATCTATAACGAACAAAAATAGTAAATCATCAAAGTGCACATGTCGCCGTTTTACAATGCACCTATACTATTTTATATTTTTCCGGTGGCAATGTCAAGATAATCCACTCATTTTGTAGACTTTCGTTATAACCTTTGTCAAAACAAGAAAATGCCGCCCGGCATCAGCATGGCATGTGCCAGCGCCGGACGGCATGAAGAGGGGTCATATTTTTCTTTTCAGTCCAGGTCAAGTTCTTCGGCAAACAGGGTGTGCAGGCCCAAACGCTCCTCCAGTTCATCGATCATGTCTTCGATCCGGTCATATTCGGGGGTATCCAGGGTATTATCCAGTTCCTCTTCCCGGTGGTCCAGTTCCAGGTCCTGCATGTAGAAGTCTTCCTTTTCCACCAGGTCATCGCGGTACTGGCGCTGGAGGCGCAGGCGGTCGCATTCCACCTGGTTCTGTTCGGCATACAATTGCAGCACCTCGTAGATATTGGGAGCCAGATTTACCATCTCATCGGCCGAAAGGCCGTTGCTGATGAGCAGCTCCTGGTAAAGGATGTGGGCTTCGTCTATGGCCGTGCCAATATCATTCCAAAGCCGCTCAGTATCTCCAAGTTCCAGTTATAGCTGATAAGCACCATCCAGGTTCATCCCTGCCAGGTCCAGCCTCTCCCGCAGGGCAGTCTGTTCCTCCTGGGTAAGGGGGACATCCACAACAGGCTGCTGGGAAATGTCCGGTTCGGGCTGGATGAACATCGTCCCATCTTTATAAGAAGTTCCGTCGTTGTATTCGCCGGTCTCTTCGGCGTAATAGGTCTCCACCTCGGCCTCGTTCCAGTGGTTGATGCCCACCATCCAGCTATCCAGGTCGTAGGCAATGCCCTTGGGCAGATAAAGCTGCACGCTGACGCCGTTGGGATAGAACAGGCCGGAAAGAGAAACCATCAGATTTTCGGGAGTAATGGCCGACAGGCCGTTCAAGTCACTGCGGTGATAGCGGCCAATTTCCAAATGTCCATGCTCTTTTTCGATGGAATAGGAGAACTGGCTGTCGCGCACAGCGTATCCATCGGAATAAACATGGATATCGCCGTCGGGGCTGGGCAGCAATGTTACTGCCGAAATATAATGGCCATGGTCAAAGGAAACGGTCTTTACCCCTTCGGCAGGGATAACAAGGCGTTCTTCCTGGGTGCTGTAGGCATCGACCACCGTGCCGACCTTTTCCGCCACCTGAGAAATAGCAAAGGGCGCCAACACCGCAGTGGCCAACAGCATCACGACCATAACAATCAGAGAGATCACAGTTATCTTTTTAAGCATTATTTTCACCCTCCTCCGCTTCAAAACTTTGGGGCAGGTTGGGCTGGACCTCGGGCTGGGACACGGGGGCAGGCCAGGGCTTTTTGGTAATGGCGGTGTAAAGCTTGGCCCAGCACCAGCACAGCAGCTTCCAGATCAGCTTGACCACCTGCAGGGACAGGCAGAACACCAGCACACCCGCCGCCACAATGGCGATGCAGCCGGTGATGCAGGCCGCAATGGCCGCGGGGGGCAGCACCGCAATATACATGAAGATGGCACCCAGTCCCAGAATGCCCAGCAGCACCCCGGCCACCGCCATCCCCACCAGAAAAATGCCGCATCCGATGACAACAGCGGCGGCAAACAGCAGGCCTCCGGCCACCATCAGGGCAACCGGCAGCAGGCAGATGCCCAACAGCACCAACAGCACCGTTACCCAGGGGCTTCTTCCCTTTTTGGGGGTAGGAACAGGGGCGGCAGGCACCTCTTCCCGGGTGGAAAGGGTCTCTTCGACCAACTGGGCCGCCACCACGGCGGGGTCGCCCAGGTTGTTGATCATTTCCTCTTCGGTTTTGCCCTGGCTGGCGCCCTCGGCAAAATATTCGGCATAGTCGCGGATGATCTCATCGGTTTCGTACTGGCTCAGCCGCTTCTGCAGGTCTGTCTCAAGCAATTTGAGGTATTCCAGTTTGGTCATAGTCATTCACCTCGTAAAATACTTTCTACGGTTTGGGTGGTTTCGCTCCATTCCTGCACCATCTGCTGCAAATAAAGCTTGCCGGCAGGGCTGATGCGGTAGTATTTGCGGGCAGGGCCGCCCCGGCTTTCCACCAGATAGGTGGAAAAATAATTCTCCATGGTCAAACGGCGCAGGATGGGGTAAACGGTGCCCTCGTTGATATCGGTGTGTCGGGAGATGGCCTGCACGATCTCGTAACCATACATGTCCTTTTTGTCGATCAGCGCCAAAATGCACATTTCGATCACACCTTTTCGGAACTGGGTGTTCAAGCAATCACCTCCGGTTTTTCCGTTTCGTTGTATCTGCATTATAGCATACTACTGTGTAATACACAATACCTTTTTATACATAATTTTAAACAAAATAGAATAGTTTCCTTCCCCACCATTTGGCAGGCCGACTTTCACATCTTCTTCACACTATGGTCATGTTTTGGGGGTAAAATGGGAGGACAAACGCCACAAATCCCTCTAAACTTGATTTGAGGGGGCGAAATATGTATAATATATGTGTATGCCCTGAGGGCAATGTATTTGAAATGCAAAAGAAAGGAGTGATACCTGTGGCAAAAAGCAAAAACAACGAAGCCAAGTTTTCTTCCGGCCAGTGGCAAAGCAGCGCCGATGAAACAGTTGTGGAAGCCTCTCCCCTGCTGGATGGCGCCACCAAGGTACGCACTCCTTTGAACCAGAAAAAAACCTACCGCAAGCAGGAAGAGGAAGCGGTAAAGCAGCTAAAACCCGGCAAGACCACCCGAAACAAACCGGCCACTGCCAGCAAAAAGCCGGGCAGTGCCAAAACAAAACCGGCTGCCGCAAAGCCCGCCCCCAAAAAGCCTGCCAAAAAGCGTTCCATCTTCTCCAAGATCTACCGCTTCTGCTATTATGTGGGCATCCAGGTCATGCGTATGGCCCTGCGCCTGCGCCGCCGCGCACGCGGCTTCTGGGCCTCCCTCAAATCCTGGCGCATCCAGCGTTCCAGCAACCGCAGCTTCCTCCGGCAAAAACGCCGCAGCCGCATTCTGCACCACTTTACCCTTCCCTTCCGCGAAATGGTGGTGCGTTACCGTGCCCTGACCGCCGCCTATCAGGAAAAGCACAACTGCAGGCCCAGCGGCCTGGCCAACGCCTGGCTGATCCTTTCCAGCGGCCGCCCCGTTGCCGCCATGGCCGCCAACTACATCATGCCGGTGGCCGCGCTGGTCTTTTTGCTTGTTACCATCCACCACTACTCCACCATGACCCTTGGCCTTGCGGTGGAATATGAGGGACAGACCCTGGGTGTTATCAGCAACGAAAATGTATTCACCCAGGCACAGATCAGCATGAAGGAACGCATCGTTTCCGACACCAATGCCAGCAAGGAAAACATCGTTCCCACCTATACCCTGACCGCCGCCGGGCAGGAGGACATCACCGATGTTGAAACCCTGACCAACCGCATGATCACCGCCTCGGGCGGCATTCTGGAAGAAGCCGCCGGCTTTTATCTGGACGGCAGGTTCATCGGTGCGGTGGAAAACGGCGACAAGCTGCTGGATTATCTGGTCAATGTTTTGGCCCGCAGCGAAACCGACGCCGAGGACGAAACCATCAGCTTCATTAAGGCCATGAGCCTGAAGGAAGGCCTCTACCCCACCTCCCAGGTGATGCCGCTGCACAAGCTGGTGGAAAAAATTTCGGGCGACCAGCAGGTGAAAAAGGTCTATGTGATCGAGCCCGGCGACACCCCCACCGGGGTCGCCTCCAAAAACAACATGCCCTACTCTGAGCTGAAGGCCCTCAACCCCGATATTGAAAAGGTCTCTTTCTTCCAGGTGGGCAACGAGGTGCTCATCTCCCGCCCCGAATCCTATCTGGCAACCAAAGTTACCCGCACCGAGGTTTATGAAGAAGACATCGCCTTTGGCGTTGACTCCATCCCCGATGACCGCTATCCCCAGGGTTACACCGTGGTGGTTTCGGCCGGTATTCCCGGCAAACAGACCGTCACCGCCAATGTCACCTATATTGACGGCATTGAAGAAAGCCGCCTTGTTACCAAAACCATTGTTACCAAGGAACCTGTAAACAAGGTGGTGCGCGTCGGCACCATGACGCCTCAGCAGTATGTGGCCGGTCTGGACCAGTCGGGCAGCGGCTTCATCTGGCCGGTAGACTGGGGCTACTTCAACGGCAGTCTGGGCAGCTACTGGGGCCATACCGGCATGGATATTGCCGGCAACTATGGCGCCCCGGTACGCGCCTCCCGCTCCGGCACGGTCGTGCGGTCGGCCTGGTACGGCCCATACGGCATGCATGTCATCATCGACCATGGCAACGGCGTCACCACTCTTTACGCCCACATGAGCGAAAAATACGCCGTTGTTGGACAGTATGTTGTTCAGGGCGAAATGATAGGCAAGGTTGGCCGAACCGGCAATGTAACCGGTCCCCACCTCCACTTCGAGGTACGAATCAACGGTGCTTATCAGGATCCTATCCGATACATCGGCACCTACAAAAAAACCAGGTGATAAAAAAACATCCAGCTGCAAATGCAGTTGGATGTTTTTCTTTTAGCTGGGCAATTCCGCTTCGGCATTCAGGTTGGCCATATATCGGCTGTATTCCTCCAGAATGGCGTTTTCCATCGAGGTGCGCGCCTCGCTGGTGATGGGGTGGGTCACATCCCGAAAGGTGCCGTTTTCGTCCTTGCGGCTGGGCATGGCCACAAACAGCCGTTCCGGCCCCTCGATGACCTTGATATCGTGAACGGCCAGGTCGCCCCCCACTGTCACCGACACCAGCGCCTTCAGGCGGGTGTCCTGTTAGGTTCTGCGGATTCGAATATCCGTGATTTGCATAATTTTTTGCCTCCTTTTTGTCTGCACAGGTGAATTTGTGGGACTGCTGTTAGTATTTGGCAGCCAAACGAAGTTTATACCATCCGGCCCGGCGGTCCACCGCACAAATCTCTTCTGCATAAAGTTTCATTTACCGGCCAGAATAAAGGTAAAAAGCCGCCTGTGCGGCAATTGGAGGATTTTTTATGATCAACAAGATCGCATTGCTGTTGGTAATTATCGGTGGACTGAATTGGGGCGGGATCGGCTTGTTCCAGTTTGATACCGTGGCCTGGATCTTTGGCGGCCAGGACTCCCTGTTTGCCCGCATCGTCTATACTCTGGTGTGTTTGGCTGCCCTGTGGTGCATCGGCCTGCTGTTCCGCGAAAACGCCACTGCCGACTGAACACAAAAAATCCCCCGCAGTATGCGGGGGATTTTTTGTTATGCCGCGGTGGTCACGCCCGAAAAGTTGTTCACCTTATCCTGCATTGGGAACAGGGTGCTGGGCTTCACCTCGGAGATGGTTCCATCGTTGACAAAGCCGCCTTCGGGCATTTCGGGGCGTTCGCCCTTTTCAAAACCTTCGGGAGGGATCATACCTTCGGGCATTTCAGGGCGTTCGCCCTTTTCAAAGCCTTCGGGAGGAGTCATACCTTCGGGCATTTCACCTTCAGGTCTTTGGCCACGCCCACCTTCGGGGCGGCCGCCCATCATTCCGCCGGGGCCGCGGCGCACGTCAGTGCCGGTGTACTGCTGCTGAACGGCATCGACAAAGCCGGTGACGGTGGAAACATCATAAACACCGGCCTCTTCGGTGCCGTTTACCGTACCGCCAATGTAAACCTGATAGGTCTTGCCCAATTCCAGGTTGGGGCTGGAGATGATGGCACCCATGTACTGGCGGATGTTTTCGGCCACCACTTCGTCCTCCGAGGGATCGTAGGCAAACACAACGGAGCCTTCCTCATCGGTTATGACGATGGCGCTGTCGGAGGCCTCGTACTGGGCAAACTGCAGGTTCATGGTCACCTGTTCCGAGTCACTTTCGGCCCAGTCCATGGTGGAACCCAAAGCCACAACGGTACCGCCGTTGACATAGGAACCCATATCGCTGTCCATACCGGCGTCGGCAGCGGGATTGGCACTGGACACGACGGTGCCGCCGTTGATGACCAACCATCCATTGGAATCGATGCCGTCACCTTCTTCGCCCAAACCGGCGATGATGTGGAGATTGCCGCCGTTGATGGCAGTGACCGAAACACCGTCTTCGTTGGTGTTGATGCCGTCGTTTCCGGCGCGAATATTGATATTGCCGCCGTTGATGGAAAGGTGGAGCTCGGTATCCAGGCCCTCGTTGTCGGCGGTGATGTTCAGCACGCCGCTACCCTCGGTCTGTCCATCCACATTCATGGACATATAGGAATAGAAGGCGGCATCCTGCTTCCACAGCTTCTTTTCTTCCCCGGTGTCCTTATAGATGCGGGCAACATGGGAGCCGCTGATATGATTCTCGCTGCCATCGGCGATGATGACATTGGCGCCTGCGGCGGCGGTATCCACCTGGAAGGAGGCCGTTTCGGTGCTCCAGGCGTTGTCACATTCGTACACATTCAGGAAAAGGATGGCAGGGGCTACGTCACAGGTGATGTCCACCCCGTCCAAAATCAGTGTGACCACGGCAGCGGGGTCTTCAAAGGCCTCTTCTCCCAAGTCAACACGCACCTGGCCCAGGGGCAGAGTGCCCTGCAGACGGTAGGTTCCCGCGGCGGTGATGTTCACCACGGTGTTGGCGGCGGCCGCCTCAGCGGTGTGGCGTTCTTCTGCCATGCCTTCACCGTATGAGTTGCCGCTGTCGTAGGTTTCGCGGTCTTCGTAATAGATGAT
>JAGAPB010000091.1 GCA_017847995.1 Oscillospiraceae bacterium | reverse complement strand
TAATGTAATCTCTGTGCATATGTCCCCATCGACCAATAGGTCTGTTTTCCTCCGGTAAACGAATATCGGGAATATGGTAATCACCACAACGGATATAGTTCAGTTCCTGCATCATATGTACCTCCACAAAAGCATTTTTACGGGTAAAAAAAGAAGCGATACTCGGTTATCAAACCAAGTATCGCTAACTTTTGTTTAGCCAACCCCGTCTGACAGATGCCGTAAAATAGTTAAATTTTTGGTTTAACTGTTTTACGAGCACCCGCCAATGCGGGGGGATTATTATTTTGCTTAGACCGAAGTTGGCTGCAGCAGCACAAAGGGCCACCAGGGCAGGTTGCGCAGGGGGAAATAGAGCACCACCACCGCCACCAGCACCCACAGCAGCTTGCTTGGGATGCGGTCATCCAGGGTGTTGCGCCCGCAGCGCACCCAACTGACGCTGCCCCACACCAGATAAAACAAAGCGAAGGGGAGCAGCACCACCAGCAGGGGGTTCCAGCGGAAGGCCTGGTAAAGCTCCAGCCGCAGCAGGCTGGCCAAAGCGCGGCTGGCCCCGCAGCCGGGGCAATACAGCCCGGTGAGGCTGTGTATCACGCAGGGCAGGCCAAAGCCGCTGCCCCGGGGGCGCAGCAGCAAAACAAGGCAGACCAGCCCCACCGCGCCCCAGAAAAGGGCCACTGCAAACAGTCGTTTTTTCATAAAAACTTAAAAATGGAAGTTGGTTTCGGCCAACATCAGACCGAAGAAAACAAAATAGATGATGGTAAACACCACGCTGAGCACGGCGCCCCAGATCATAAAGTTTTTGGACTTGCGGGCGTTTTCAGCGGCGCCGGCAAAGTCACCCTGGGCGTTGCAGTTGTCAATTTTGGCGGCAAACACAATGGCAGGGATGCCCAAAGGCAGGCAGCAGAAAATGGTGACCAGAATGGACCATACCAAATAAGGGGTGCTTTTTGTGGCAGAAGCGCCGGGCATGGGGTTCATTTCGGGCTGCCAGGCCTGCTGGGGTTGGCTGGGCTGATAGCCGGTGGCTTCGGGTTGGGGGTTGGCAGCGGGGCGCTGGTCGGCACCGCAGTGCTCGCAAAAAGAAGCAGTATCGTCAATTTGCATTCCACATCTTTTACAAAACATTGATAAGTCCTCCTTTGGTCGTTTTTGCAGGGGTTTGTTTATTTCAGCAAAACGCTTCGGGTCAGAAGCGCCGTGCCATTTCGCTGCGGAAGCGGTCGCCTTCCAGAGCGCGGTCCAGTTTTGCCAGCAGGGCCTCGCGGTCGGCGTTCAGATTGCCGGCCAGGGCAACATAGTTGCTGGCGTGGTTGGAGCGGAACACACTGCCCTCGCTGTCCAGGTGTTCCAGCATCAGGCGGGTCTCGCAGGCGATCTCGCGGGGGTCAAGGGGGGTAAAGCTGCCCTTGCGCACCCAGTTGTGCAAAGGGGTGCCGGGGTTGACCATCAGGGTCAGCAGGCCGATGTATTCGGGCTTTATGGCGCTGAGGGCTTTGGCGGTGTCGATGGCGTGGGCCTGCCAGTTTTCTTTGCCGCCCAGGCCGGAAATGGCCGTGACCGAAAGGGCGATGCCGGCGGCCTTTACCTTCAGGCCAGCTTCTACGATCTCGGCGGCGGTGGCCCCTTTGTTCATGCGGGCCAGCACCTCTTCGCAGCCCGATTCCAGGCCAAGGTAGGCAATGCCGATGCCGGCATCCTTCAGTTGAGCCAGTTCCTCGGCGGGTTTGATCTTCAGGCTGGTGGGGGAGGCGTAGATGCCCACACGCTCACATTCGGGAAAAACCTTTTTGATGTGGGCCAGGATCTCCAGCAAACGGGGCTGGGGGATCATCATGGCGTCGCCATCGGCCAAAAAGATGCGTTCCACCCGGCCATAGGCGGCACGGGCCATATCCAGGTCTTCCAGCACGTCGGCGGTGGGACGGATGCGGAAATGCTTTTCCTTGTACATTTCGCAGAAGGCGCATTTGTTGTGGGAACAGCCGATGGTGGCCTGAATGATCAGGCTGTAGGCCTCACTGGGGGGACGAAAAACACGTCCAAAATATCGCATAGGGGGTTCCTCCCGTTTTCTAAATAGTATCGTTTTTAGGTCATTTTATTGCAATGTTTGGTGCAATTTCTTCGGGAAAGGGCGGGCGGCAGTATTGCTTCAGCCGGGGAAGCACGGCGCCGCATTGGGCATAGTTTTGCCGTGCCTGCACCAGGGTCAGACCGTGGTTCTGGTCGCTGGGCTCATTTTCGTCTGTAAGAAACAGGTCGATCTCCCACAAACAGACCGGGCAGATGTAAGCCAGGGCATCGCCCCCATTGGGAATGGTGATGCAGCCGCAGCAGGGGCAGGGAGAATCTCCTTTTACCTCCGCAGGGGCTTGGGTTTGGTGGGTGGGGCAGTTTGCTTCGGGCGGATAACGATACTTTGCTTTGGGCATAGTGTTTCCTTTCAGTCAAAGCGGTGGGCAAAACCGGCGGCAGTGCCGCTCAGCTCGATCAGGCGGTGCAGTTCGCCGCCATCCACCAGAATGACCCCCAACTGCAGGGCATCCTGTTTGGCCTGGGGGGTAAAGCTGCTGGTGGTGACCACCACCGCCTGGGCGGCGCCCCAGATGCCCATGCCGGAATAGACCTCCTGCACGGCCTTGTTGCCCACCTTGCCGGAATAGAACTTGGCCTGCAGAGCATAGCGGATGCCGTTTTTGCCAAGGATCAGGTCCACGCCGTGGTCGGCGGTGGCGCTGGTGGGTGTTACCTGATAGCCCAACCCGGCAAACAGCCGGGAAAGATATTCTTCAAACTGCAGGCCGTTTTCCACCTGTTCCAGGCTGTGGGCGGCGGCATAGGTGCGGTTGGCCTCGCTGAAGTCGCCGTCCAGCAGGCGGCTGCGCTGTTCATCCATGCGGCAGGTGAAGGCGCTTTCCTTCAGCTCCAGCACCATGTCGTCCAGGTCGGCCAACAGAGCGCAGCTTTCGGCAGGGCCGGGGTGGGGCTGCAAAGCGCACAGCAGGGCCAGCAGGCAGCGGCGCATCCCGGCGTCGTCCATCTCCAAAAAGGTTTGGTGGTGCAGGGCAATGGCCCGGCGGAGGGTCTCCTCCAGCCAGTCGGAGGGCGGCTGGTCCTTTTCGGGCGGCAGAGGGTCCAACCGGGCAGCCAGACGGCGCAAAGGCTCCTCCAGCCGGTCACGGTAGCGGAAAAACAGCAGGATGCTGTATTCTTCCCGGTTCAGTTCCTCGCCGCCGGTGTGTTCGGTGTAATAGCGCTGATAGATGGGGTAGGTGACTTCGGCAATGCGGGCCAGCAGGTCATATTCCCGCCCGGCATTGGCCAGGATGGAGTCCAGCTCGCATTGGGCGGGGATGGCACGGGCGTAAGCCAGGCACAAAAACTGGGCGGCAAAGCAGCCCACCAACAGTTGGGCGGTCATTTGCAGGGCGGCCTCGGCCTGCAAACAGGAAGGAAGCTGCCCCAAAAAGTTTTGCAGGGGTTGTTCGGCCTGGCGGCGGTTGGTGCAAACCAGCAGCGCGCTGAGGGTGGAAAGGGGCTGCAGGGCCTGTTGGCCTACCTCCATGGCGTCCCGGCGCAGGCTGCGGTATTCGGTTTTGGTCAAGCCCTCGTTTTCTTTGATGGCGCGGCGCTGCAATTGGCTTTCAAAATCCCGGTCAAAGCAGGCCAGGGCGGCGCTGCGGCGCACCTTGGGGTCAGCCCACAGGTCATCCAGCCGCTGCAAACTGCCCGCACGGCGGGCCAAATCGTGCCCCTGGCGCAGCACCTGGGCAAAATCGGGCCAAAGGTCGGGAGATTGGGGGGCCAGTTCGGCACACAGATCCATGCCGGTACGCACCAGCAGCGCGGTCAGGCAATATTCTTCCTGCAAAATATCCTCCAGCCCGGCAAGGCGCAGGGCCGAACGACTGCGGTTCCAAAGCATGGTGTGGGCCTCCTTTCCTCCAAATAATTTCTGCCTTTTATTCTACCACAAAAAGAAGAAAGCGAAAAGATGTTCTTTTTTCGCAAACAAGAAAAACCCGGCTATGGAACACCACAGCCGGGAGTTTTTTACATCTTGTGTTCTTCCAGATATTTTTTGGTCTTGCGGGCAACGATCAGTTCTTCGTTGGTGCCCACCACAAAGAGCTTGACCCATCCGCCGCCGTCAGAAATTTCGCTGTCAGGGCGGCACTGCTGGTTGCGGCTCTTGTTCAGGCTTACGCCGATGAAGTTGAGGCCTTCCAGACACTTTTCGCGTACCATGGGGCTGTTTTCGCCAATGCCGCCGCTGAAGGCGATGGCATCCACGCCGCCCATAATGGCTGCGTAGGCGCCGATCTGCTTTTTGATGGCGTAGCAATAGGCGTCAATGGCGTTCTGGGCGTCCACATTGCCTTCGGCGGCTGCCTTTTCCAGGTCACGCATATCGTTGCTGATGCCGCCCGACATGCCCAGCAGGCCGCTTTGCTTGTTCAGGATGGTCTTTACTTCCTCCAGGCTGTAACCCACCTCCTGCAAATAGATGGGGATGAAGGGGTCGATGTCGCCGCAGCGGTTGTTGTGGATGGTGCCGCACTGCAGCGAAAAGCCGAAGTTGGTGTCGATGCTCTTGCCGTTTTGGATGGCGCAGATGGAGCCGCTGCCGCCCAGGTGGCAGGTGATGATGCGGATGTCGTCACGGCCCATATAGTCCATCACCTTACCCGAAACATATTCGTGGCTGGCGCCGTGGAAGCCGTAGCGGCGGATGCCGTATTTTTCGGTCAGTTCCTTGGGAATGGAGTAGAGGTAGGCCCTGGGGGGCATGGTGGCGTGGAAGCCGGTTTCAAAAGAGCCGATGAGGGGCAGGCCAGGCATCAGCTTGGCAAACTGGCGCACGGCGGCAATGTAGGGAGGATTGTGGGAAGGGGCGATGCAGTTGTATTCCTCCATAGCCTTCAGCACATCTTCGGTCATCAGCTGAACGCCGGTGACGCCCTTGGCCAAAACCACCTTGAAGCCGACGCAGGCCAGTTCCTTGGGGTCAGCGATGTCGGCCAGGGCTTCCATCATCAGGGTGATGCCCACGCCGTGGTCGGCAATGGGCAGTTCCTTTTTGAACTCCTTGCCGGTGACATCCTTGTGGGCAAAGCTGCCCATTTCGGCGCCAACACGTTCCTGGCCGCCTCGGGCCAGAGTTTCTTCGTTATTCATATCGATGAGCTGGTACTTGAGGGAAGTACTGCCGACGTTGCAGATCAAGATCTTCATACAGGTTGCCTCCTTGTTTTCTGGCACAGCGGTGCCTGTTTGCATACAAAAATAGTATACCAAATTTGGCGGCGGTCAACAATACAGAAAAAACCCACAGGGACACAGAATGTTTACAAAACGTCGACATAATCTATTTGACATCCCCTGCCATCAAGGGTAGAATTGAAAGCAGAATGGGCCGATGTGCCCCGCGGCTGCCCCTGCGCCGCGCCTGAAAGGAGGACCTTTATCATGGGTCTTGTTCAAAAGCTGTTTGGTTCCTACTCCGAAAAGGAACTCAAGCGCATCCAGCCCATCCTCAAATCGGTTTTGGCGCTGGAAGAGAAATACGCCGCCCTGAGTGAACAGGAGCTGAAGGCCGTTACCCCCGCCCTGAAGGAACGCCTGGCCAAGGGCGAAACCACCGATGACATTCTGCCCGAAGCCTTTGCCGCCTGCCGCGAGGCCGCCTGGCGTGTGCTGGGCATGAAGCACTTCCCGGTGCAGATCATCGGCGGTATTGTGCTGCACCAGGGCCGCATTGCCGAAATGCGCACCGGCGAAGGCAAAACCCTGGTTGCCACCCTGCCCGCCTATCTGAATGCCCTGACCGGCAAGGGTGTGCATATTGTCACCGTAAACGACTACCTGGCCAAGCGCGACAGCGAATGGATGGGCAAGCTTTACCGCTACATGGGCCTGAAGGTGGGCCTGATCGTCAACGGGCTGGACAAGGACCAGCGCCGCGAGGCCTATGCCGCCGACATCACCTACGGCACCAACAACGAATTTGGCTTTGACTACCTGCGCGACAACATGGTGACCTACCGGGCCAACCAGGTGCAGCGGGGCCATGCTTACGCCATCGTGGACGAAGTGGACTCCATCCTCATCGACGAAGCCAGAACCCCCCTGATCATTTCGGGCGCGGGGGATAAGTCCACCGATCTTTACCAGCGGGCCGACGACCTGGCCAAGCGCATGACCTGCCTGCGGGTAAAGGAAGTGAACGCCAAGGAGGACAACGACGACGTTGACGCCGACTACATTGTGGACGAAAAGGCCCGCACCGCCACCCTTACCGCAAAGGGCGTGGCCCATGCCGAAAAATATTTTGACATTGAAAACCTGACCGACCCTGAAAATGCCACCATCCAGCACCACGTGAACCAGGCCATCCGTGCCCGGGGCGTTATGCGCCGCGATGTGGACTATATGGTAAAGGACGACCAGGTGCTGATCGTGGACGAGTTTACCGGCCGCCCCATGTTTGGCCGCCGCTATAACGAAGGCCTGCACCAGGCCATTGAAGCCAAGGAAGGGGTAAAGGTGCAGCGGGAAAGCCGCACCCTGGCCACCATCACCTTCCAGAACTACTTCCGCATGTATGGCAAGCTTTCGGGCATGACCGGCACCGCCAGCACCGAGGCCGACGAATTCCGCCAGATCTATCAGTTGGATGTGGTGGAAATTCCCACCAACAAGCCTGTTGTGCGCCAAGACCACCCCGACACCGTTTTCAAAACCGAAATGGGCAAATACCGCGCCGTCATCGAACAGGTGCAGCAGTGCCACGCCAAGGGCCAGCCCGTGCTGGTGGGCACCGTTTCGGTGGAAAAATCCGAGCTGCTTTCGGCTATGCTGAAGCGCCGGGGCATCCCCCACCAGGTGCTGAACGCCAAATACCACGAAAAGGAAGCCACCATTGTTGCCCAGGCGGGCAAGCTGGGGGCTGTTACCATTGCCACCAACATGGCAGGCCGCGGCACCGACATCATGCTGGGGGGCAACGCCGAATTTATGGCCAAGGCCCAGATGGAGGCCGAAGGCTTTGAGGAAGAAATGATCGAAGAGGCCACCGGCTTTGCCGAAACCGACGACCAGAACATTCTGGCCGCCCGGGAACGGTTCCGCCAGCTCAACGACCAGTACAAGCAGGCCATTGCCGGCGAAAGCGAAGCTGTTAAGGCCGCCGGCGGGTTGTTCATCATCGGCACCGAACGCCACGAATCCCGCCGCCTCGATAACCAGCTCCGTGGGCGTGCAGGCCGCCAGGGCGACCCCGGCGAAAGCCGCTTCTATATTGCCCTGGAAGACGACCTGATGCGCCTGTTTGGCGGCGAACGCCTGCAGGGCATGATGGACAGCCTGGGCGTGGACGAGGATATGCCCATCGAAAACAAGATGCTTTCCGGCCAGATCGAAACGGCCCAGCGCCGCCTGGAAGGCCGCAACTTTGAGACCCGAAAGAATGTGCTGCAGTTCGACGATGTTATGAACAAGCAGCGCGAGATCATCTATGGCCAGCGCGAGCAGGTGCTGCGGGGCGACGATGTTGCCGAAAGCGTAAAGAACATGGTGCGCACCAGCATCGACGGCCGTGTGGAACACTTCCTGGCCGGAGACGAAGACCCCACCGCCTGGAACTTCGAGGGCCTGCGCCAGTACTATATGAACTGGCTGGCCACCAAGCAGGACTTCCGCTACAGCGAAGAGGAACTGGCCACCCTGACCCGTGAAGAGGTGGCAACCCTGCTGAAGGGGCGTGCCGAAGCCCTTTACCAGAAGCGGGAAGAAGCCTTTGGCAGCGAGATCATGCGCGAACTGGAACGCGTGGTACTGCTGCGGTCGGTCGACCTGCACTGGATGGACCACATCGACGCCATGCACGAGCTGAAACGGGGCATCTATCTGCGCAGCTATGCCCAGCACGACCCCGTTGTGGAATACCGCCACGAAGGCTTTGCCATGTTTGACGAGATGATTGCCCAGATCCGTGAAGAGACCGCCCGGGCCATCCTTACCGTGCAGGTGCGCCTGCAGGAGGGCCAGCTCCAGCGGGAACAGGTGGCCAAGCCCGATGAAAACACCGGCGGCGACGGCAGCCTGACCAAAAAGCCCATGCGAGCCGGCACAAAGGTGGGCCGCAACGACCCCTGCCCCTGCGGCAGCGGCAAAAAGTATAAAAAGTGCTGCGGACGATGATCGGAGCATAAAATGACAGAGCAGGCTCCCGTCGCACCAGCAGCGGGAGCCTTTAGCAACCCCAGAGGAGGCGTGTACCATGGCCGGTATTGTGGAATATGTGCAGCAGGAGCTGCGTACCTTTGAAGAAGCACCTTTTAACGAGGTGGACAGTCTGGTGCTCAGCCAGCTTGCCTATCTGCAGTTGGGCTGCCTGGTGCCGCCCCGGGGACGGCGGGGCAGCATTCCCATTACGTCCCTGTTCCGGGCCGAGTTTTTTGAGACGCTGCTGCATCAGGTGCGGGACCCGGAGAAAAACCTGGCTCTGCTGGCCGCCCTTTGCGCCAGCCCCCGCTTTCGCAGTCTGCGGCTGTGCAACTTTGTGGATGAGCGGGATTTGACAGAAGAAAAGCAGTTTGTGGCCGTTACCGTGCTGATGGAAGGCCGCAGGCGCTACCTTGCCTTCCGGGGCACCGATGCCGACGTTGTGGGCTGGAAGGAGGATTTCAACATGGCTTTCCAAAGCCCGGTGCCTGCCCAGCGGGCGGCGGTGGACTATGTAAACTTTTCGGCCCGAACCAGCATGGACCGGCTGATTTTGGGCGGGCACTCCAAGGGGGGCAACCTGGCGGCCTATTCAGCCATACACTGCCCCCGCCAGGTGCAGAACCGCCTGGAGGCGGTGTACACCCACGACGGCCCCGGTTTCAAAAACGACCCCCGGAATGAACCGGGGTATCTGGTCGTTCAGGACCGGATCCACAAGACCATGCCCCAGTCGGCAGTGGTGGGTATGCTGTTGGCGCACCAGGAAAATTATTCGGTGGTGAAAAGCAACCGCATGGGCCTGCTGCAGCACGACCCCTTTTCGTGGCAGGTGGAGGATGGCCGGTTTGTGCGGCTGGAAGAAATTTCGGCCGGGGCGCGGCACATGAACGATTCGCTGAACCGTTGGCTGAGCACCCAAAGCGACAGCCAACGGGAGGAATTTGTGGGCGCTCTGTTTGGTGTGCTGGATGCCTTTCACATCAAAAACTTTGCCAAGGATGAGTGGGACTGGCAGCAGCTTCCTGCCATGCTGGAAAACCTCAAGAACATTGACGAGGAAACCCATAAAGTGCTGCGGCACACTTTGATGGAGCTTGCCAAAATGTCGGTGCTCGGCCTCTCCAAATCTTCCAAAAAGAAAAGCTGAACCATTTGCATTTGCCCGGCAAAACGGGTATCATAGAAGAGGAAACACCGCGCCGGAAAATGGGCGCGGCTTCGGCGGGGGGCGGACCCACCCTGCCGCGAACAGAAACCGAAAAAATACCTTTCCGGGGGCTTGCGGCCGCAGATTGCGGCGGGGTCTGCCCTGCTGCCCGGAAAAGAAGGACGGAACATGCAATTTGGCGACCTTGGTCTGATGGAACCCCTGCTGAAGGCCTTGCAGGATGTGGGCTATCGGACCCCATCCCCCATACAGGAAAAGGCCATCCCGCCTGTGCTGCAGCGCCGGGATCTTTTGGGCTGCGCCCAAACCGGCACCGGCAAAACGGCGGCCTTTGCCCTGCCCCTGCTCCAGTTGCTGGAGCAAAACAAATCCAAAGGCAAAAAACGGCCCATCCGGGTGCTGGTGCTTACCCCCACCCGTGAGCTGGCCGCCCAGATACAGGAGTGCTTTGAGGAATACGGCAAATATCTGCCCCACCGCAGTGTGGTCATTTTTGGCGGCGTGGGCCAGCAGCCCCAGGTGGACGCCCTGAAAAAGGGCTGTGACATTCTGGTGGCCACCCCCGGCCGCCTGCTGGACCTGTGCGGCCAGGGCCACATCAGCCTGCAGGAACTGGAATACTTTGTGCTGGATGAAGCCGACCGTATGCTGGATATGGGCTTCATCCACGATATCCGTCGGGTGATCAAGCTGCTGCCCCCAAAGCGGCAGACCCTCTTCTTTTCGGCCACCATGCCGGAAGAGATCCGCAAGCTGGCGGCGGGGCTGCTCACCGACCCGGTGGAGGTGGCGGTGGCCCCTGTTTCTTCCACGGTGGATACCATCCGCCAGAGCGTGCTGTTTACCGATAAAGCCAAAAAACGGGACCTGCTGCTGTGGCTGCTGCAGGATAAAGCCGTCACTTCGGCGCTGGTGTTCATCCGCACCAAGCATCTGGCCGACCGTGTGGCGCGTTTCCTCAAGAAAAATGGTGTCGACGCCGACTCCATCCACGGCGACAAAAGCCAGGGCGCCCGTCTGCGGGCACTGGGCGACTTCAAATCGGGCCAATGCCGGGTGCTGGTGGCCACCGATATTGCCGCCCGCGGCATCGATGTAAGCGGCATCAGCCACGTGTTCAACTATGACCTGCCCGATGTGCCCGAAACCTATGTCCACCGCATCGGCCGCACCGGCCGTGCCGGGCAGGAGGGGGTCGCCGTTTCCTTCTGCACCGCCGAAGATGCCCCCAGCCTGTGGGAAATCGAGAAACTGATCCGGATGACCATCCCGGTGACGGAAGATCACCCCTATCCCAACAGTGAGCCCATTCCCCAACGCCCCGAACCCAAACGCCAGAAGGGCAAAAAGAAGCCCGACAAGGCCAGGGACCGCCTGGATAGCCTGCTCAAACAGGTGGAAAAGAGCCGGGAACAACAGATGCAGGAACAGAAAACTTCCACCCCTGCCCCGGAAAAGAACGCAAGGCCCGCATACAAAGAAATTGACCTGGAGCAGTTCTGCAATGAGGACCACACCACACTGCCGCTGCCCAGCAAGGTGTTTTCTTCCGAGGTGCAGCTTCCCGGTTGGGTAGCCGCACGCAGCGGCGGCGGGAACAAACGCCAAAAGCCCAAAGAGGAGCCCCTAAAGCTCCCCGAAAAGCAGCCGGAACAGGTGGCTGCCAAGGAGGAAGAAGTTCCCCAAAAGAAGCGCAAACGCCGCAAAAAGGCCAAACCACAGCAGGAACAGCCTGCCCAGTCTGTTACGGCATCGGCCCCCAAAAAGGAAGTTTTTTTGCAGCCGGCAGGGGAACAGTCCGAGGTGCGCAGCAGCTCGCGCAGCCGCCGCAAGCGGGAACCGGTGTGGATCCCCATGAACGACCAGCCCATCGTTACCCGCCCCCAGAGCTATTTTATGGTGATGCCCCTGCCCAGTCAGGAGAAAACAAAGGCTGAACCCAAAAAGAAAAAAAGACGGCGCAGACCGTCCGGAAAGAAAAACCGGGAGGAACCCCATGATCAGCGAAAAGATTGAACGCATCAACGAACTGGCACGCAAAAGCCGCACCCCCGAGGGCCTGACCGAGGCCGAGCTGGTGGAACAGGCTCTGCTGCGCAAGGAATACATTGCCGACTGGAAGGCCAGCCTGGCAAGCCAGTTGGATAACACCTATATTGTGGACGCCCAAGGCAACAAGCGCAAGCTGGAAAAGAAGAAGTAAACCAACAAACACCACTGCGGAGGCCTGCCGGTTTCCGCAGTGGTTTGGTTGACAATTGCGGCAAAATATACTATCATAATTGCTTGTTAAAACCGAAAATCCGGGTGTAGCGCAGTTGGTAGCGCGCGTGCTTTGGGCTGCGCCGTCGAGCGCCGCCGGGGGCGGATACAGCGAGACGGGGCAGGGGCCGCGGTCAAAATGCGAATAGCATTTTGGGCACCGCAACCCGGGCGAGCAAAGCCGATAGGGTAAGTAAAAGAAAGTTGACAATATAATATTAATATCCGGGTGTAGCGCAGTTGGTAGCGCGCGTGCTTTGGGAGCACGATGCCGCAGGTTCGAATCCTGTCACTCGGACCAAACCTCTTCGGGGAGCGAAGCTCCCTGGAGAGGTTTTTTTGCGACAGGATTCGAGAGTGTTAATCCAACAGTCCGGGGGACTGTTGAGTGGTCGCCGCAGGCGCACCGCAACCGCTATTTTTGCCCTGCAAAAATGAGGCCCGTCGAATCCTGTCACTCGGACCAAGGGCCGCAGACGAAAAGTCTGCGGTTTTTGTTTTGCAACAGGGACAAGGTTGAAAAAAACGACCCCGGCCTTTATACTGTGCTTAGACGAAACCAATGCAACAAAACAAGCGTTAGGAGAATGAAGCATGAACAACACAAACAACCTGTCGCGCCGCTGGCTGTATCTTATTGTTGGAACAGGCACCATGCTGTTTGCGGGCATCATCTACGCCTGGTCCATCCTTAAGACGCCATTGGCGGCCCAATTTGGCAGGGATGCTTCACAGCTTGCCCTCAATTTTACCCTGACCATGTGCTGCTTCTGCATTGGCGGCTTTTTGGGCAGCCAGATCGCCCAGAAAATCGGCGTTTCGCTGACCATCATCTTTTCAGGCATTTTGTCGGGGGCGGGGTTTGTGCTCACCTCCATGCTGGCAGAAAAGGTAGTATTCCTTTATCTTACCTATGCCGTTGCGGCAGGGCTGGGCATCGGTGTTTGCTATAATGTCATCATCTCCACCGTGAATGCCTGGTTCCCCGACAAGCGGGGGCTTTCCTCCGGCTGTTTGCTGATGGGCTTTGGCTTCAGCACCCTGCTGTTTGGCACCATCATGGACACCATGTTTGCCAACGAGGCCATGGGTTGGCGCAAAACCTATGTGCTGTTTGGAATTGCCATTGCGGTGGTTTTGACCGTTGCGGGGCTTGTGATCAAGCGCCCCGGCGCCGACGTCGTTTTCCCCGTGGGTAAAAAATCCGCCGCGGCCCGCAGGGAGGACTTTGAAGCGAGGGACTACACCACCGCAGAGATGATCCGGCGGTTTACCTTCTGGCGTGCCTTTTTGTGCCTGAGCTGCCTGGTTGCCGTGGGCAACTCGGTCATCAGCTTTGCCCGCGACCTGGCCCTTTCGGTGGAGGCCCCGGCTGCCCTGGCAACCACACTGGTGGGGGTCCTTTCGGTCTGCAACGGGCTGGGGCGCATCATCACCGGGGCTGTTTTTGACTCCTTTGGACGCCGCATCACCATGGTGGGGGCCAACCTGCTCACCATCTTTGCCGCCGGGCTTACCCTGATGGCGGTCATCGCCCACTCGCTGCCGCTGTGCATTGTGGGACTTTGCCTGACCGGGCTTTCCTATGGTTCCGGGCCCACCCTCTGTTCGGCCTTTGTTTCGTCCTTTTATGGGCAGAAGCACTTTGCCACCAATTACAGCATCATCAACTTTACCCTGATGGCGGCATCCTTTATTGCCACCGTTTGCAGCAGACTGCTGGTTTCTTCCGGCTCCTATGTAGCCCCCTTTGTTTTGCTGCTTGTTTTGGAGGCGGGGGCGCTGGCGCTCAACCTGAGCATCCGCCGTCCCTGAGCGGTGGGAATCTTCGATAAAATCTTTCAAAGGGCCTTTGCGGATGGCAGAGGCCCCTTTGTTTTGCAAAAAACAGGCCGGAACAGCAGCTTTCGCGGCAAAAAACGACCCCAAAGGAAGAAATTTTCTCTTTTCAGACAAACATTCTTTTGATATACTTTAGTTTGGAAAAGTTTGAGGCCACTTTGCGCAAAGCAAAGTGGATGCGGCCCGGCCGCGGGAGCGGCGCCATAGGAGGAACCATGGGAAAGAAAAAACAAAAAAAGTGGATGAAGCTGCGTCACCGCCTCATCACCGGTTTTCTTAAAATCTTTTTGGGGCCATACTGCCGCCTGACCTACGGGGTGGAGATGGTGCCGTTTCGGGAACAGGGGAACAGAGCCTATCTGATCCTGTTTAACCACACCACGGCCTACGACCAGTTTTTTGTTGGAATGAGCTTTCGCGGGCCGGTCTATTATATGGCCACCGAGGATATTTTCTCGATGGGCTGGGTGTCGTCGCTGATCCGCTGGCTGGTGGAGCCCATCCCCATCCGCAAGCAGACCACCGATGTAAAGGCTGTTATGAACTGCATCCGTGTGGCCCGGGAGGGGGGCACCATCGCTCTGGCGCCCGAGGGCAACCGCACCTACAGCGGGTGCACCGGCTATATGAACCCGGCCATCGCATCCCTGGCAAAAAAGCTGGGCCTGCCCATCGCCCTTTACCGCATCGAGGGGGGCTACGGCGTACAGCCCCGCTGGACCGACAAGCTGCGCCGGGGCAAAATGAAAAGCTACGTCGCCCGGGTGATCGAGCCGGAAGAATATGCCGGCATGACCGCCGACCAGCTGATGGAAGAGATCAGCAAGGGGCTGTATGTGGACGAGGCTGTGGTGGATGGGCTTTATAAATCCAACCGCCGTGCCGAATATATGGAACGCGCCCTTTATGTTTGCCCCCGCTGCGGCTTTGCCGAATTTGCAAGCAGCGGCAACCATGTTTCCTGCAAAACCTGCGGAATGCAGGTGGAATATGGCGAGGACAAGCGCCTGCAGGGTGTGGGCTTTGACCTGCCCTTTGAGTTTATGGCGGACTGGTACGCCTATCAGGAGGATTTTGTGAACGGTCAGGACATTGGCAAGCTGACCGAAGCGCCCATCTTCCGTGACCGGGCCGACCTTTCCGAGGTTATTGTATACGAAAGAAAGGAGCCCCTGCGCCAGGGTGTGGCCATCCAGCTTTTTGGCGACCGTGTGGTGCTGGACGGCGGCTCCGAACAGGAAATGATCTTCCCCTTTGCCCAAACTTCGGCCATCACTGTGCTGGGCCGCAACAAAATGAACATCTACTTCGGCGACAAGATCTATCAGTTCAAGGGGGACAGGTCCTTCAACGCCCTCAAATACGTACACATATATCATCGCTTTAAGAACATAGACAGAGGTAACGCAGATGGAAAATTTTTGGGACTTTAACACATGGGGGACCCTGAATGTGGTCAGTGTGCTGCTGATCAGCCTGCTGGCCGGCAATATTGTGAAAAAACAGGTGCCCTTTCTTAAAAAATCGCTCATTCCCATTTCGGTGCTGGGCGGCATCATTTTGATTTTGGTGGCAGCCGGTTACAAGGCCATCACCGGCGATGTGATGTTCGACACCGCCTTTTTTGGCGGCCGCGGCACCGCCACCATGGAAGTGGTCACCTACCATACCCTGGCACTGGGCTTCATCGCCTCGGCCTTCCGCCCCGCCCAGGGCAAGATGACCAAAAAGCGCACCACCGAAATTTTCAACACCGGTGTCACCACCGTTGCCACCTATCTGCTGCAGGCCGTGTTTGGCTTTGGCATTTCGCTGATCGCGGCACAGGTGGTGGCGGGATTCTTCCCCGCAGCCGGGGTGCTGCTGCCCTTTGGCTATGGTCAGGGAACCGGCCAGGCCATGAACTACGGAACCATCTATGAGACCGAGTTTGGTTTTGTGGGCGGCAAAAGCTTTGGCCTGACCGTTGCCGCGCTGGGCTTCCTCAGCGCCAGCATCGGCGGCGTTATTCACCTGAACCTGCTGCGCCGCAAAGGCAAGATTTTGGATAAGGGCACCGAAGAAGGGGCGCTGAGATCGGAGCAGATCCAGGGCCACGACGAAATTCCCATGCAGGAAAGCATCGACAAGCTGACCATTCAGGTCGCGCTGGTGGTGGGCACCTACATGATCTCCTATTTTATGATGTACGGTCTGGGTATGCTGCTGCCCGGCATGAAGTCGGTCATCTTCGGTTTCAACTTCCTGCTGGGTGTGCTGGCCGCCACCCTGGTGAAGGCTGTGCTGGCCCTGCTGAGAAAGAAAAAGGCCATGCGGAAGGAATACACCAACCACTTCCTGATGACCCGCATCAGCAACTTCTTTTTTGATGTGATGGTGGTGGCCGGCATCGGCGCCATTCGTCTGGACATTTTGGAAAACTATTGGGGCATCATCCTCATCATGGGCGTGGTGGGCCTGTTCATCACCTATTTCTACAACTACCATGTGGCCAAGACCCTTTTCCCCGAATATCAGGAGGAACAGTTCCTGACCATGTACGGCATGCTGACCGGCACCGCCAGCACCGGCGTCATCCTGCTGCGCGAAATTGACGGCGACTTCAAAACCCCTGCCGCCGATAATATGGTTTACCAGAACTTCCCGGCCATTGTGTTCGGCTTCCCCATGATGCTGCTGGCCACCCTGGCCCCCAAAAAGCCCATGCTCACTTTTGTCATCCTGGTCCTGTTCTTTGTTGCCATGAACATCATCCTGTTCCGCAGCAAAATTTTCAAAAAGAAAAAGTAAAAGAAAACCGCCTCCGTGGGATTCCACAGGGGCGGTTTTTTTGGACTGTTTTAGTTGCGCTGCTGCTTCATTTCCAGGCGGGAATAGCGGAACACGCCGGCCAGAACCAACACGCAGCCCACCAGTTGCAGGAAAGTGGGCAGCTCGCCAAAAAGGAAGGCCGCGAACAGGGCAGCCACCACAGGCTCGCACAGCTTGGAGGCCGAAACAAAGGCGGGGGAGAAGTATTTGAGGCACCAACTGAAGATGCTGTGGCCCAGAATAGTGGAAAACACCGACAGCAGCAGCCCAACGATGATGGGGCTGGGGCCGTAATCCAGCAGGCCCAGCCCCTGCACCATGCAGGTGGCGGCAAGAATGGCGGCACAGGCGGTGTAGACCAGGAAGGTGTATACGGTGGTGGAGGTGCCGCCGGAACGAACCACACGGCCCAGCAGGGTGTACATGGCAACCATCACGGCCGAAAAAAGGGCCAGCAGGACGCCGTAGAGCTGGGGGCCGTCGGCAGAGGAGGACAGCGCGATGAGGATGCTGCCCGCCAGAGTGACGGCAATGCTGCGCACAGCGCCTTTGACCAGCCTGCCCCCAAGGAAGAGACAGAACCCCAGCGCCACCCAGATGACCTCGGTGCAGACAATGGTGGTGGAGCTGGCAACAGAGGTGTGCTGCAGAGATTCGAACCAGGTTACAAAATGCACGGCAAGAAAAAGACCGCTGAGGAAGCTGAGCAGCACCGTCTTTTTGTCAAGAGAGGCCATTTCGCGGCGAACCGATTTTTTGCCGATGGCCACGGGCGCCATCAGCACCACGGTCCAACGCAGGCGAAAGGCGGCGGTAACCGCCGAGGGAGCGGTGGAAAAACGGACAAAAATGGCCGAAAGGGAAATGCCGATAATGCCCACGACGATCATGGCCATGGGATGTTTGCTGAAATAACTCATTCTTGCTCACCCAAAAATAAGGTTGTTTTACCCCTGTATTTTACTCTTGGGCCACAGCTTCGTCAATTATAGAAAGAAAAATGATGCCATGGCAGCGATTTACTGCGCTAAAATCGGCATATCGTTCAAAAAGAAGGCGTGGATATTCCTGTTCTCTACAAAAAGTATTGCAAAAAAGTGTCCTTCCTTGACTCGTTATATCAAAAAGAGTAGAATTAATACATTATTTTGAGTACCATCTGCGGTCAGTTGTACGTGGATGGTAGGATAAGGAGTTATTTTATGGGTTATATTGCTGTTATTGCCCTTTACCTGATCGCCATTATGGTGTACGGTCTGGTACTGGCACACAAAAAGGTTAAGAATACCGACGACATGATCGTAGGCGGCCGCAAAATCCCCTACATCATTCTGGTAGGTTCCCTGCTGGCCACCTGGTGCGGCGGCGGCGGCATCACCGGTTCGGCCGGCGTTGTATATTCCGGCGGCCCCTGGGTCGGCGCCATCACCTTCGCTGCTCCTCCCATCGGCATCATCCTGCTCTACTTCATTGCAGGCAAGGTCCGCAAGACCAACAAGGTTACTGTTCCCGAAATTATGGGCGCCCGCTATGGCAGAAGCGCTGACATCATCTCGGCCATCTGCGTCATGCTGGCCTACATCGGCGTGCTGGCCACCCAACTGAAGGCTGCCGGCAACATTCTGGTTCTGCTGTGCCAGTCCAGCGGCATGGAAATTTCCATCGAAGCTGCCACCCTCATCTGCACCGCCATCATCATCGTTATCACCGTAGGCGGCGGTATGATCTCGGTTGCTTACTCCGACGCTGTCAGCGCACTGCTGATGGTTGGCGGCTTCCTGGTTGCTGTTCCCATCCTGATGGGCGTTGCCAAGAATGCCGGCGTATCCCTGCCCGCAGCCAAGACCACCATCACCGGCGGCATGAGCGGCATGACCATTCTGGGCTACTTCCTGCCCTCGCTGGCACTGATGCTGGGCGACCAGAACATGCTGCAGCGCTTTGCTTCTGCCAAGAACAGTGACGAAGCCAAAAAGTCCAACATCGGCATGTTTGTTGGCGAAGTTATCGTAGTAGCTGCCATCATTGCTGTTTGCACCCAGGCTGCCAAGCTGTACCAGGGCGAAAACGAACTGGCCAACGCTGCCAACGTTATCTTCCAGACTGCTGTTGACTATCTGCCCTTCATGATGGGCGCCATTGTAATGGCTGCCTGCATGGCATTCATCGTAACCACCGCCGACAGCTATCTGCTGTCTGCAGCCACCAACCTGACCAACGACATCTACGCCAAGTATGTCAACAAGGGCGCCGACGACAAGAAGAAGATGGTCGTTCTGCGTACCACCATCGTTGTATTCGGCTTCCTGGCAGCTGTTATGACTCTGTTCTTCCCCACCGTACTGTCCCTGCAGATGACCGCCTACACCATGTATGGCGCTGCCATCACCCCCGCAATCCTGTTCGCCCTCTTCTCCAAGAAGGTTACCCCCGCAGCCGGCGTTGCCGGTATCCTGGCCGGTGGCCTGGCCACCATTGGCTGGACTGTAATGGGCACCCCCGGCGGCATCCAGTGTGCCATCGTTGCTGTACCTGTTTCGGTCATCGTTATCCTGATCGTTACCGCCATCACCAAGCCCAAGGCTGGCTATGGCCTGGAAGAACTTTACGCAGAAAAGTAATCGAACTCTTTGGCGGGGCAGAAGGGAGCTTCTGCCCCGCTTTTGCAATTTCATCCTAAGGAAAGGAAGTTTACATCATGGAAGATCCCCGCATCAGAAAATTTGCCAAATTTCTCATCAACAGTGCTGTTGAACTGCAGAAGGGCGAAAAGATTTTGATTGAGCTGCACGGCAGCGAAACCGGCCTGATGAAGGCCCTGGTGGAAGAAGCCTATGCCGTGGGCGGCAAGCCCTTTATCCATATTTTTGACTACACCGTGGAAGGCGCGCTGGTACAGGGCGCCGACGACGAGCACATGGCTGAAATTTCGGCCTACGAGCTGGACAGAATGAAGGATATGGATGCCTACATCGACATCCGTGCCACCACCAACATCAACATGTGGCACAATGTAAGCGATGAGGCCCAGGGCCGCTACCGCAAGCACTACTGGGGCCCCATCCATCTGGACCAGCGCTGCAACCACACCAAGTGGTCGGTGCTGCGTTACCCCAACGACGCCATGGCCCAGCTGGCCGGTGTTTCCACCGAAGAATACGAGGACTTCTACTTCCGCGCCTGCCTGGTGGACTATGACAAGATGGGCCGCGCCATGAAGCCCCTGGAAGAGCTGATGAACCGCACCGACAAGGTGCACATCGTTGGCCCCGGCACCGACATCACCTTCTCGATCAAGGGTATTGGCAGCTTTGGCATGCACGGCAACCGCAACATCCCCGACGGCGAAATTTACACCGCCCCTGTCAAGGATTCCATCAACGGCTACATCACCTACAACTGTCCCTCGCCCTACAACGGCTACCTGTTCCGTGACGTATACCTGGAATTCAAGGACGGCAAGATCGTGGACTGCCGCAGCAACAACACCCCGATGATGAATGAGATCTTTGACGTGGACGAAGGCGCCCGCTACACCGGCGAATTTGCCATCGGCGTCAACCCCGTCATCACCCAGCCCATCGGCGACATCCTGTTTGACGAAAAGATCGCCGGCAGCTTCCACCTGACCCCCGGCAACAGCTACGACAACACCACCAACGGCAACCATTCGGCCGTGCACTGGGACCTCATCCAGATCCAGACCCCCGAGTTTGGCGGCGGCGAGATCTACTTTGACGACGTGCTCATCCGCAAGGACGGCCTGTTTGTGCTGGACGAGCTGAAGCCCCTGAACCCCGAAAACCTGCTTTCCGAAGAGGATTGAGAAGGAGTATTCCATGGATAATGTTGTGAACCGCCTTATCCGCTATGCCAAGGTGCACAGCGAAAGCGAATACCACGGACGCGAGACCAACCCCACCGACCTGCGCGAATTTGACATGGCCAAGCTGCTGGTGCAGGAACTGAAGGACCTGGGCATTGAAAACGCCTTCTGTGACGAGCATTGCTATGTTTACGGCTGGGTGGAAGCCACCCCCGGCTGTGAAAATTTGCCCGCCGTGGGCCTTGTTGCCCATATGGATACCAGCCCCGACTGCACCGGCAAGGATGTAAAGCCCCAGGTCATCCACTACGAGGGCGGGGACATCCTGCTGAACAAAGAGCAGAATATTGTGATGGAGGCCGCCATGTACCCCGAACTGGCCAAGTTTGTGGGTCAGGACCTGGTGTGCACCGACGGCACCACCCTGCTGGGGGCTGACGACAAGGCCGGCATCGCCATCATTTTGCAGGCTGTGGAGGAAATTTTGGCCGAAGGCAAGCCCCACGGCAGGATCTGCATCGCCTTTACCCCCGACGAAGAGATCGGCAAGGGTACCGACAACTTTGACGTGGAAGGCTTTGGGGCCGACTTTGGCTTTACCGTAGACGGCGGCGACATTACCGACTATGAATACGAAACCTTCAACGCGGCCAAGGCCAACATCACCATCACCGGCCTGAGCATCCACCCCGGTTTTTCCAAGGATGTGATGCGCAACGCCCTGCTGATCGCCATGGAATACAACGGCCTGCTGCCCCCCATGGAGACCCCCGTGAACACCGAAGGGTACGAGGGCTTCTATCACCTGCTGGAAATGAACGGCGGCGTGGAAAAGGCGGTGCTGACCTACATCATCCGCGACCACAGCATGGAACGCTTTTTGGAGCGCAAGGCCCAGATGCACAAGGCGGCTGAAATGATCAACCGCCGCTATGGGGAAGGCACTGCCGTGGCCGACGTGTGGGACCAGTACTACAATATGTACGAAAAGCTGAAGGACCACATGGAGATCGTGGAACTGGCCGAAACCGCCATGAAGGCCGCCGGCATTGAAAAGCCCACCCATTCGGCCATCCGCGGCGGCACCGACGGCTGCATGCTGACCTTTAAGGGCCTGCTGTGCCCCAACCTGCCCTGTGCCAGCCACAACCCCCACGGCCGCTTTGAGTTCAGCCCCGTGCCCTCGCTGGAAACCGGCGTAAGAACGGTGAAGAATGTGCTTTCGGCCGAGCTGCTGGAAAAGATCGAATTCCGGAAGGAGAAATAAACCATGTATGAAGACAGAATCCGGCGGGTGCTGGAAGCCCTGGAACAGATGGGCCTGGAGCAGATGATCGTTTCCGACCCGGACAGCATCTGGTACCTCACCGGCTATTACGTTCACCCCTTTGAACGGCTGTTCGCCCTTTATCTGCGCAGGGATGGAAAACACAAATTCTTCCTCAACAAGCTGTTCCCCGTGCCCCAGGTGGATTTTGAACAGATTTGGTTCTCCGATACCGACGATTACTATGCCATCATGGCCGACAATGTGGACGGCACCAAGCCCATGGGCATCGACAAGGACTGGGCAGCCCGTTTTCTGCTTTCGCTGCAGAACAGCCACCCCGGCATGAAGTGCGTGGAATCCTCCGACTGTGTGGACAACGCCCGCGCCTGCAAGGACGAGGTGGAACAAAACCTGATGCGCGCCAGCTCGGCCATCAACGACCGTGTGATGCTCAAGGTGGAGGCTTACATCAAGGAAGGCATGACCGAAAAGCAGATCAGCGAGTTCATCCAGGCGGAATACACCGCCGAGGGCAGTGACTCGCTGGCCTTTGCCCCCATTGTCAGCTTTGGCGCCCATGCCGCCGACCCCCACCACGACCCCGACGGCACCACCCTGAAGGCAGGGGACTGCATCGTCATCGATATGGGCTGCCGCAAGGACCGCTACTGTTCCGACATGACCCGCACCTACTTCTGCAAGTCGGCCGACCCCAAGTATGCCGCCATCCACGACCTGGTGCGAGAGGCCAACGAAAAGGCCGAGGCCATTTTGAAGCCCGGCGTAAAGCTGTGCGAACTGGACAAGATCGCCCGTGACCACATTGCCGCCGCCGGCTACGGCGAATATTTTACCCACCGTCTGGGCCATTTTATTGGCCAGACCGAGCACGAACGGGGCGATGTAAGCGGCGTCAGCCAGATCGTTGCCAAGCCCGGCATGGTCTTTTCGGTGGAGCCCGGCGTCTATCTGCCCGGCGAATTCGGCGTGCGCATCGAGGACCTGGTGCTGGTGACCGAGGACGGCTGCGAACGGCTGAACAAGGTGGACAAGCACTGGAAAACCATTGGATAAAAATAGTTCGAAGTCCGGCAAAGAAATTTGCCGGGCTTTTTGTTTTGTAGCAACCTCCAAAAAAGGCTGGGGGATTTTTCCTTTCCACAAGCCGGGAGATATGATAAAATAAAAATGGATACAAATGTGCGGCTGTTTCGACACAATATAACAGCCCAGTGTGATAAAACATACAGGTGAACCACACAGCAAGGATGCAAAAACAGAAAGGGAGGCAGAATATGAGCTACAAAATTTTCGAGCATGACCCTTATTTGAAGCCTTTTGAGCGGGATATCGAGCAGCGGATGCTCAACTATAAAAACAAAAAGAACGAACTGTTGGCAAAGGGGCAGACTTTGCTTGACTTTGCCAACGGCCACAAATATTTTGGCTTCCACAAGGCCAAGGAGGGCTGGTGGTACCGGGAATGGGCCCCCGCCGCCGACGCCATGTACATCATGGGCGACATGAACGGCTGGGACCCCGCCGGCATCCCCATGACCAAAAAGGAAAACGGGGTGTTCGAGGTGCTGCTGACCGGCGAAAACGCCCTCTACCACGGCTGCAAGGTGAAGGCCATTGTGGAAAAGGACGGCCGGCGCATGGAACGCATCCCCCTGTATGCCCGCCGTGTGGTGCAGGACCCGGTCAGCTATGTTTGGGCGGCCGAAATTGTGGACGAGCCCACTTATAAGTGGAAGAAAAAGAAATTTGTGCCCAACAAGAATCTTTTTATCTATGAATGCCACATCGGCATGGCCCAGGAAAAAGAGGGTGTGGGCAGCTACAACGAATTTACCGAGAATATTCTGCCCCGCATCAAGGAGCTGGGTTACAACTGCATTCAGATCATGGCCATTATGGAGCACCCCTATTACGGCAGCTTTGGCTACCAGGTGTCCTCCTTTTTTGCGGCCAGCAGCCGCTATGGCGAGGCCAGGGACCTGAAGCGGCTGATCGACACCGCCCACGGCATGGGCATTGCTGTGCTGCTGGATGTGGTACATAGCCACGCGGTAAAAAACACCGCCGAAGGCATCAACCAGTTTGACGGCACCGACTACCAGTTCTTCCACCAGGGGGCCAGGGGCGAACACCCCGCCTGGGGCACCAAGCTGTTCAACTACAACAAAAACGAGGTCATCCACTTCCTGCTTTCCAACCTGAAGTTCTGGATGGAGGAATACCACTTTGATGGCTTCCGCTTTGATGGCGTCACCTCCATGATCTATCACGACCATGGGCTGGGCACCGCCTTTACCGATTACGGCAAATATTTCTCCATGAATACCGATACCGAGGCCATCACCTATCTGCAGCTGGCCAATGACCTCATCCGCCAGGTCAACCCCAACGCCATCACCATTGCCGAGGACATGTCGGCCATGCCCGGCATGTGCCTGCCCATCGAAGAGGGCGGTGTGGGCTTTGACTACCGCCTTTCCATGGGCGTGCCCGATATGTGGATCAAGCTGCTGAAGAACACCCGGGATGAGGACTGGAACATGCGGTATATCTGGCACGAGCTGACCGGACGCCGCCCCGCCGAAAAATACATCGGCTATGCCGAAAGCCACGACCAGGCACTGGTTGGCGATAAAACCATCATGTTCTGGCTGTGCGACAGCGCCATGTACACCCACATGAGCAAGCTGACCCCCAGCGCCGAGGTGGACCGGGGCATCGCCCTGCACAAGATGATCCGCCTGGTCACCCTGAGCCTGGCCGGCGAGGGCTACCTCAACTTTATGGGCAACGAGTTCGGCCACCCCGAGTGGATCGACTTCCCCCGCGAGGGCAACGGCTGGAGCTACCACTACTGCCGCCGCCAGTGGCATCTGGTGGAGGACGACCTGCTGAAATACGGCTATTTGAACGAGTTTGACAAGGCCATGGTGGGCACTGCCAAGAGCCACCGCATCATGGGCAAGGAACCGGTAAGCCTTTATATCGACGAACCGGCCCAGGTGCTGGTTTACGAACGGGGCGGCCTGCTGTTTGCCCTCAACTTCAGCCCCACCAACTCCTATGAATCCTACTTTGTGCGCACCCCCGGCCTGGGCAAATATGAGCCCATCCTTTCTACCGACGAGGAACGCTTTGGCGGCTGGAACCGCATTGCCATGGATATGACCTATAAGGCCGAAAGAACATCCGACATGGGAACCGGATTCAAGCTTTATCTGCCGGCCCGCACTGCCGTTGTTTTGGGCAAAAAACGATAAAACCAAAAAAGGAACCGCCGACGCAAATCGGTGGTTCTTTTTGCTATAAAAACCAGACTGTTTTTCTTTTTTGCATAAAAGGTGACTTTCTTTTTTGGAAATGCAATAGATAGTGTTTTATTGACTACATCGCTTAAAAGTGGTAAAGTGATGAAAAGATTATACTTAGATTGCCCGCCCGACAGGACGGACGGTTCTGTTATTTTTAAGGAGTGAGTTGCCTATGGAACGCTACTATCAACCCGAGATCGAATGTGCCAGCCAGGAACAGATCAAGGCCTGGCAGGACGAACGCCTGGCAAAACAGGTGCAGCATGTTTGGGATAATGTGCCCTATTACCGCAAAAAGATGGAAGCAGCCGGACTTACCCCTGCTGACATCAAGGGCCGTGACGACCTGCACAAGCTGCCCTTTGTTACCAAGGCCGACCTGCGTGACGCCTACCCCTACGGCCTGATGGGCAAGCCCCTGAGCGAATGTGTGCGCATCCAGTCCACCAGCGGCACCACCGGCAAGCGTGTTGTGGCCTTCTATACCCAGCACGACATTGACCTTTGGGAAGATTGCTGCGCCCGTGCCATTATGGCGGTTGGCGGCACCAACGAGGATGTTTGCCAGGTTTCCTATGGCTATGGCCTGTTTACCGGCGGCCCCGGCCTCAACGGCGGCTCCCACAAGGTGGGCTGCTTGACCATCCCCACCTCTTCGGGCAACACCGAACGCCAGATCATGTTCATCAAGGACCTGCAGGCCACCATCCTGTGCTGCACCCCTTCCTATGCCGCGTATTTGGGCGAAAGCATGAAGGAAATGGGCATGACCCCCGACCAGATCCCCCTGAAGGCCGGTATCTTTGG
>JAGAPB010000090.1 GCA_017847995.1 Oscillospiraceae bacterium | reverse complement strand
TACCTACGGCGGCTATTCCCGTCACGGCGGCGGTGCTTTGTCCGGCAAGGACCCCACCAAGGTAGACCGTTCCGCCTCCTACATGGCCCGTTATCTGGCCAAGAACGTAGTAGCTTCCGGCGCCGCTTCCAAGTGTGAAGTACAGCTGGCGTATGCCATCGGTGTTGCCCGTCCGGTCTCCGTAATGGTAGACACCTTCGGCACCGGCAAGATCGCCGACACTGCTCTTGCTGACATTCTGATGGAGCTGGTGGATATGCGTCCCGCAGCCATCATCGCCCGGTTTGACCTGCGCAGACCCATCTACGGTGACACTGCCGCATACGGTCACATGGGCAGAGAAGATCTGAACGCCCCCTGGGAAGTCATCGATATTGCAGAAGATATCAAAGCCCGTCTGTAATTCCGGATAAAAACAAATACCATGTTTCTCTGCGGGCAAATCCGTCGGGAAGCATGGTATTTTTGATTGAGTCAGTCCATACAGCGCAGCAAAAAAGGCCACGGAAATTCCGCAGCCTTCTTTTTATTCACTGATGTATCAAACTCAGCTCAGCTTAGCCTGGTTCACCTTGATGCCGGGGCCCATGGTGGATGCGATTACGCAGGACTTGATATACTGACCCTTTGCAGCAGCGGGCTTAGCCTTGATGATAGCACCAACCCGAGTGTTGAAGTTTTCAGCCAGCTTTTCCTTACCGAAGGAAGCCTTGCCGATGGGGCAGTGGATGATGTTGGTCTTGTCCAGACGGTATTCGATCTTACCGGCCTTGGCTTCGGCAACAGCCTTGCCAGCGTCGGGGGTTACGGTACCGGCCTTGGGAGAGGGCATCAGACCACGGGGGCCGAGGATCTTACCCAAACGACCAACCAGACCCATCATGTTGGGGGTGGCGATGACTACGTCAAAGTCCAGCCAGCCTTCCTTCTGGATCTTTTCTACCAGGTCTTCAGCGCCAACATAGTCGGCACCGGCAGCCTGAGCTGCGTCGGCAGCGTCGCCCTTGCACAGAGCCAGAACGCGAACGTTCTTGCCGGTGCCGTTGGGCAGAACTACTGCACCACGAACCTGCTGGTCAGCGTGACGGGAGTCAACACCCAGACGGATGTGAACTTCAACAGTTTCGTCAAACTTGGCGGCGGCGGTCTTTACGCAAAGCTCAAGAGCTTCATTAAATTCATACTGCTTCTGGCGCTCCACCAGGGAAGCGCTGTTGTTATACTTTTTACCGTGCTTCATAACACAAATTCTCCTCCCTATATGAGTGGTAAATAACGGAATATTCCTCCCACCCGGGGGAATTAGTCAACTACCTCGATGCCCATGCTGCGGCAAGTGCCGGCTACCATGCTCATGGCAGCTTCAATGCTGGCAGCGTTGAGATCGCGCATCTTGGTTTCAGCAATCTGCTTGACCTGCTCCCGAGTAATCTTGCCTACCTTGGTCTTGTTGGGCACGCCGGAACCGCTTTCCAGGTTAGCTGCCTTCTTGATCAAGACTGCTGCAGGAGGAGTCTTGGTGATGAAGGAGAAGTTGCGGTCGGCATAGACAGTGATTACTACAGGGATGATCATGCCCATGTCGTTCTTGGTGCGTTCATTAAATTCCTTGGTGAACGCCATAATGTTTACGCCATGCTGGCCCAGAGCGGGACCAACAGGGGGTGCCGGAGTAGCCTTACCGGCAGGTATTTGCAGCTTGATGTAGCCAATTACCTTTTGAGCCATTGTTTGCACCTCCAAAAATTAGTGGTTAAGTTCGGGATGCTTGTGCACCCCTCCCACAGGCAGAAAACGGACGGCTCACGTCCGATCCCGCCCAGCAACATCCTTTCCCGGATGCTGTACTGGTCGTTTGACCAAATGGATAACGGATAAGCTTATTCCACCAGGGGTTCCACCTGGTCCAGCTCCAGCTCCACAGGGATCTCTTTACCCATCATGGAAACGGTGACCTTGGTAACACCCTTGTCGGGATCGATGGAATCGACTACACCTACAAAGCCTTCCAGATAGCCGTCCACCACAGTGACGGAATCTCCGACCTGGTAGTTGAGTACAACTTCCTTGACCTCAACACGGAATTTGGCGATCTCCTCTTCGGTCAGGGGCACAGGCTTGCTGCCGGGGCCTACAAAACCGGTGACGCCGCGGATGTTGCGCACAACATACCAGCTTTCGTCGGTGAGGATCATCTTTACCAGAACATAGCTGGGGAAGAGCTTGCGCTCTACCTCAACCTTTTTGTTGTCCTTGATCTCGGTAACCGTTTCGGTGGGGATCTTGACCTCAAAGATCAGGTTGTGAAGCTTGCGGTTTTCCACAGCATTTTCAATGCTGGTGGCAACCTTGTTTTCATACCCGGAATAAGTGTGTACAACGTACCATCTTGCTTCTTCAGCCAATGGTTTCCCCTCCTTCTAACAGTTCTGCCGCGCCCCAGGGCAACGGATTACAGGCGCTTCAGCACAAGGTCTACCAGGGTGGTCAGCAGAATGTCAACACCGCCAACAACGATGGCTGCAATTGCAACAAAGGCAATTACGATCAGGGTGTTGTTGATGATCTGCTTGCGGGAAGGCCAAACGACCTTCTTGATCTCACCCTTCATGTCGCGGAAGGAGCGAGCCATACGGCCAAAGATGCCGGGCTTTTTGGCTGCGGTATTTTCAGACATATCGGGCTCCTCCTTACTTGGTTTCCTTATGCAGGGTGTGTTTGCGGCAGAAACGGCAGTACTTATTCATTTCCAGCCGGTCGGGATCGTTCTTCTTGTTTTTTGTGGTGTTGTAGTTGCGCTGTTTGCACTCTGTGCAGGCCAGGGTGATCTTTACTCTCATATCGGCACCTCCTGTATGTTCGGATTTTTTTGCCTCCCTCCGGGGTGGATGCTCATTTTTACGCGCAAAAAAAAGAGCCCCCTAAAGAGGTACAATAATAATACCACCCCCCACGGTGCGCTGTCAACCCCCAAACCCTTGTATTTATGCGAAAAATTAAGGGTTTTGGGACGAGTTTTCTGCACAAAGGCGCTAAAGGGGGTTCTACCGGCGAAAGACCGGGCATAGAAGGGACTACCCTTGAATATAGTTGGAACAAAGACCACCGAAGAGAGAGGGAGAGCTATGGAACTTCATGTCGGAAAACAACCTGTTTTTATACACGAAACATTGCTGGAAGCCGAGCTGGAACAGCCGGTGGAGTGTGATGTGCTGCTGCCCGATTACTGCGAGGATATCCAGAAAATATTGAAATGCACCATGGAGCCGGTTTTTACCCGGCGGGAGGCCGCCGAAGAACGCCTGGAGCTGGAGGGCATCTGCCTGGTAACGGTTTATTACCGCAGCCCGGGCGGCAACCTCTGCCGGGGGGAATACAAGGTGCCCTTCAGCAAAACAGCCGACCTGCGGGGCAAGGCCACCTGCCCGGTGGTGTGGGCCCAGGGGGTCTGCTCCTATGTCAACTGCCGGGCGGTCAGCAGCCGGCGGCTGGATATCCGCGGGGCGGCCACCCTGCGGGTGGCGGTGGGCAATGTGCGCCAGCAGGAGGCGGTCTGTTCGGCCAGCGGCATGGGGCTGCAATTACGCAGCACCACCCGTCCCTCCACACGCATTGTGCTGCAGACCTGCCGCAGCCTGAGCCTCAGCGAAGAGCTGGAACTGCCCGAAAGCAAGGACGGCGTGGCGGCCATCCTGCGGGTGGGGGCAGTGGCCCGTCTGCTGGACTGCAAGGTGCTGGCCGGAAAGGTCATTCTGCGGGGCGAGGCCACGGTCAATTTCCTCTACCGGGGGCTGGGCGGCAAATGTGAGACCATGGAGCTTAGCCTGCCCATCAGCCAGATGATCGACGCCGAGGGTGTGGATGACCAGTGCCGCTGCCACGCCCGGCTCAGCGTGCAGCACGCCGCTGTGGAACGCTGCGACCGACAGGATGACGACCGGCGGCTGAATATTTCCCTTACCCTCAACGCCCACCTGCGGGTGCACCGTAACTATCAGGCCCAGTGCTCCAGCGACTGCTATTCCACCCAGTACGAGTGCGGCTGCAAGACCCAGAACGCCCGCCTGCTGGAACTGAACCAGGAGGTGGACCGCACCTTCCTTTACCGGGAGCGGATGGAGCTGCCCGACAAGGTGGACCACATCACCGACCTTTGGTGCCGGGTGGCCGACTGGAAGGTGAAAACCGAGGATCAGGACGCCCTCATCTGCGGCAAGCTCTGCGTAGCCCTGTTTGGCCGCAAGGGAGAAGGCGACCTGGAGTATTACGAAAAGCTGGTGGACTTTGAGGAACGGGTGCCCATGGCCGGCGGCGCCGAGGCCATCTTCCGCCCCAGCCTGCGGGTGGCGGGCCAAAGCTACAACTTTAGCGGCGAGGGCAGCCTGGAGGTGCGGTGCGAGATAGCGGTTTCCGGCTGTGCCTACCGCTGCACCAGCCAGCCCCTCATCTGCGATATCACCCTGGACAGCACCAAGCAGAAGCAAAGCCGGGTGGAAAAGGGGCTGTACATCTGCCGGGCCGAAGCCGGCGAAGAGCTGTGGGACATCGCCCGCCGCTATAACACCAGCGTGGAATATATTCTGGAAGAAAACCAATTGGCCGAAGGCAGCCTGGAAAAGAGCACCATGCTGCTGGTTCCGGTGCTTTAATGCCCGCAATCCAATCACAGGGGAGGCTGCAGAGAGTGGAAAACAAAGCCATTTATGAAGATATAGCAAAACGGACCAAGGGGGATATCTATGTGGGGGTGGTGGGCCCGGTGCGCACCGGCAAATCCACCTTTATCAAACGCTTTATGGAAACTTTGGTGCTGCCCAATATTCCCGAAGAGGCCATGCAGCAGCGTGCCCGGGATGAGCTGCCCCAGTCGGCGGCAGGGCGCACCATCATGACCACCGAGCCCAAGTTCATCCCCGAAGAATCGGTGACGGTGAAGCTGGACGAAAAGGCCAGCTTTGACGTGCGGATGATCGACTGCGTGGGCTACATCCTGCCCAGCAGCCTGGGCTACATCGAAAACGACGCCCCCCGCATGGTGATGAGCCCCTGGTTTGACCGGGAGATCCCCTTCAACATGGCGGCCGAGATCGGCACCCGCAAGGTCATCACCGAGCACAGCACCATCGGCCTGCTGGTGACCACCGACGGCTCCATCAGCGACATCCCCCGCAGCGAATATGCCGAGGTGGAAGGACGGGTGGTGCGGGAACTGCGGGAGATCGACAAGCCCTTTGCGGTGTTGCTCAACTGCCGCAACCCCCGCGAACCTTCCGCCCGTGCCCTGCGGGAAGAACTGGAGGGCCGCTACGGCGTGCCGGTGGTGGCGGTCAACTGCCTGGAGCTGGAGGAACGGGATGTGCGGGAAATTTTGGGCCGGGTGCTCTATCAGTTCCCGGTGAAGGAGCTGGCGGTGGAGCTGCCCCGCTGGATGATGACCCTGGAACGGGACCACTGGCTGCGCAGCGCCGTTTACGGCTGTGTGCGGGAGGCAGCAGGCCGGATGCAGAAGATGAACGATGTGCAGCAGTGCACCGCCGCGTTGGAAGAATGCGAATACATCCGCCGGGTGGGCCAGCCGGTCATCGACCTGGGGCAGGGGTCGGCCCGGGTGCAGGTGGAACTGCAGCCCGACCTGTTCTATCAGGTGCTGGGTGAGGCCACCGGCCTGGAAGTGGGCGGTGAAGAAGGACTTTTCCCCTGTCTGATCGAACTTGCCCGCATCAAAAAGGAATATGACCGGGTAAAAAGCGCTATGGAAGAGGTGGAGGCCACCGGCTACGGCATTGTGATGCCCACCATGGACCAGCTAAAGCTGGAGGAACCGGAGATCATGCGCCAGGGCGGGCGGTACGGGGTACGGCTGAAGGCCAGCGCCCCCTCCATCCACATGATGCGGGCCGACATCCTGACCGAAGTGGCCCCGGTGGTGGGCAGCGAAAAGCAGTCCGAAGAGCTGGTGCGCTATTTGCTGGGCGAATTTGAAGAAAACCCCCGCAAGATATGGCAGTCCAACATCTTTGGCAAAAGTTTGCACGAGCTGGTGAACGAGGGTCTGCGCAACAAGCTTTACCGCATGCCGGCCGACGCCCGGCTGAAGATGCAGGAGACCATCGAGCGCATCATCAACGAGGGCTGCAGCGGCCTTATCTGTATCATTCTATAAGGCAAAAGCACCGACCTTTGCAATGGATAATTGCGGTGTTCTGCTGCACAGGACAGATTTGTATTTCTTTTGCCGGTTCTGCCCAAAAATCTTCGTTGTTTTTCAAAACAAAAAAGACCCGACGGCTGTCGGGTCTTTTGATAGGTGGGCTTATTCAGCGGTGTAATCGGCGGGGTCTTCCACAGGATCGGCAAGGTAATCTTCCAGATCGCTGTAATCGAGATAATCGTCGTCATCCAGCATATCGTCCAGGTTGTCGCACAGCGAGCAGCGGTTTTTCTTAACAATGGCGATGATGGAAAGGGTAAGGCCGGCCAAAGCCACCAAAATTGCGATCAGGGAAAACAGTGTGCTCTTTTTCATGTTGCACCTCCGGGGAATTTTCTTTGATTTTATTATAATGCCCACGGCACAAATTGACAATACATCCCACGAAAAAAACAAAGCCCTCAACCAAAAAAGTTGGGGGCTTTGGCAATGTTAAACTCAGCGGGCGTTGCGGTAAATTTCCAGAATATCCTTTTCTTCCAGCACCTTCATGTTGCCCAGCTTGCGTGCGCCAAAATAGGTGCTCTTTACTGCCAGTTCCTGCATTTCTTCTTCGGTGGTCTCGCGGCCCAGCAGCTCGGTGGTGGTAACAGGCATGCCGATGCTGTGGAAGAAGTCGACGGTGCAGCGGATGGCTTCCCGGGCGGTGACCGAGGGATCCTGCCAGTTCATATCCAGGCCCCAAACATTGACACCAAAGCGGGCAAAACGCATGGGGTCGGCGTCATAAACATAGCTGGCCCAGCTATTCCAAATAGCAGACAAGCCTGCGCCGTGGGCCACGTCAAACATACCGCCCAGTTCGTGCTCGATCTGGTGGGGGGCCCAGTCGCCGGGCAGGCCCAAACCGGTCAGGTGGTTGTGGCTCAGGCTGCCGGCCCACATCACTTCGCTGCGGGCTTCATAGTTTTCGGGGTCTTCCATGCAGATCTTGCCGTACTGGATGGTGGTGCGCAGGATGACCTCGGCAATGCGGTCGGTCACTTCGTTGGTGCCGCCGTGGCTGAAATAGCGGTCCATGGTGTGCATCATAATGTCAACGATGCCGCAGGCGGTCTGATAGGGGGGCAGGGTGTACAGCAGTTCGGGGTCCATCAGGGTAAAGCGGGGACGGTTGAACGGAGAGTTGTGGCCGCGCTTGAGCCAGCCCTCCTCGTTGGTGATAACGCTGCTGGAGCTGGTTTCGGTGCCGGTGGCGGCCAGGGTGATGATGTTGGCGTGGGGCAGGGCGTCGGTCTCCTTCACCTTGTTCAGATAGATATCCCAAACGTCGCCCTCAAAGGGAACGCCGATGGCGATGGCCTTGGCCGAGTCGATGGCGCTGCCGCCGCCGATGCCCAGGATGAAGTCCACCCCTTCCTTGCGGCAGAGGTCGATGCCTTCATACACCAGGCCCAAACGGGGGTTGGGCACCGCGCCGCCCAGCTCCACATGAGCAATGCCGGACTCGTCCAGCGACTTTTTTACACGGTCCAGCAGGCCGCTGCGCACCACGCTGCCGCCGCCGTAGTGGATCAGAACCTTGGTGCCGCCCCAGGCCTTGGTTTCGGTGCCGATCTGGTCAGCCACACCCTTGCCAAAGATGACCTTGGTGGGGGAATAGAACGAAAAGTGATTCATACATTACCTCCTGATGTTTGGGGCGGGCCAACCCACAGGCCGCCGCAGATTTTTACAAATATAAGTATAGCCCACCCGGCGCCCTAGCGCAATCTTTTTGTGGAGGGAAGGCCGGGGTCAATTGATTTTGCTTCTCAGCGCAAGGGCGTCTTTCCAAACAAAACTGCGGTCCAGCCAGCGGGTGATCCGGCCGATCAGCCAGCCGTTGAGCAGGGCGCAAAGGATGGTCCCCCACTTTACCCCCACAAAGGAGCCGAAGAAGCAGAGGGAAAGCGCGATGCCAAAAACACAACTGCAGCAGTCGTAAATGGTTTTGGTTTTGCCGATGGACGCGCCAAATTTTTGCGAAAATTCCTTTACCACCATCTCATAGGCTTCGGGCGGAAGGTATGTATGCAGCAGAAGGGCCACCCCCAAAGAGCAGGTAGCCATCCCCGCCAAATAAAAGACTGCCCGCCACACCATGCCTGCAAAGGGCAGCAGCGCGACCACGGCCATTACCATATCCAGCACCACCCCGTAGAGAAAGGCGGTGGCAAAGGAGAGAAGATAGCTCTTTTTCACCTTTCCCATTACAAGGGAGAGCAGAACAATAAGTACCGCCTGGAACACATATTCCGACATGCCAAAGGAGAAAAAGGGCAGGAACCGGGACACCACCAGGTGGATGAGATAGGCCGGGGCCACCACCATGGACATGCCAAAATCGGCCCGTTCCATAAAGGCGGTGCCCAGCGCCAGGATGAGGATCCCCAAAACATAGGCGCTTTCGCAATAAAATATTCTTTTTCCTTTCATAAAAACCTCCAAACAGGATAAAAATCTCCGTTTGATACAGAAACGGAAAAAGATATCTTGGGTAACGGAAAATCCAATAAAACAGTTTTACTTTACCATATTTTTCTGCCGGCATCAATGATGAATAAAATTGTCAAAGAAGCGATCCTCAAAGCCAAAAGATAGTGGGCAGAAGGGCGGCTTTCTCTTGCACAGCATGGCATTTTACGGTAAACTATATCATGAATAAATCCGGTTTTCCGGACGCAGGAGGAATATGCATGATTCAGGAAAAGGCTGCAATTATGGGCCGGCGCCAGTTGTCGCCCGGCGTGTACAAATATCTGCTTTCGTCCCCCGGCATTGCCCGCACAGCGGCTGCCGGACAGTTTGTTCAGGTGACTGCCCCCGGTTTCTTTCTGCGCAGACCCATCTCCATCTGCCGCATTGACCCCCAGGCCGGCACCCTTGTGCTGGTGATGGAGGTGCGCGGTCAGGGCACCGCCGCCATTGCCGGGTTGGGCAGCGAGGACAGCCTTGACCTCATCGGCCCCCTGGGCCACGGCTTTGCGTTGAAGGATGCTGCCAGCCACGCCCTGTGTGTGGGCGGCGGCATCGGCCTGCCCCCCCTGTGCCAGGCGGCTGCCCACCACGGCGCAAACGCCGCCGTTGTGGCAGGCTTCCGCTCGGCCTCGGCCGTCATTTTGGCCGACGAGGTGGAAAACCTTGGCGCCAGCTTTGCCGTTGCCACCGATGACGGCACCGCCGGACACCACGGCCTGGTTACTGACCTGGTGAAGAAACATCTGGAAGAAAACAAAACCGACGTCATCTACGCCTGCGGCCCCATGCCTATGCTGAAGGCTGTGGCCGCCCTGGCAAAGGAAAAGGGCGTGGAATGTCAGGTTTCGCTGGAAGAACGTATGGCCTGCGGCATGGGCGCCTGCCTGGGCTGCGCCTGCGCATTGTATGACGAAAAGGGCGAGCAGCACTACGGCCATGTGTGCAAAGACGGCCCCGTGTTCCCCGCAGAAAGGGTGGTGTGGTAAATGGCAAATCTTGCAGTTAACATTGCCGGCGTAGAGCTGAAAAACCCGGTGATCACCGCATCGGGCTGCTGCGGCTTTGGCCGCGAGTTCCTCGATTTCTATCCCCTTTCGGCCCTGGGCGGCATCAGCCTGAAGGGCACCACCCTCAACCCCCGCGAGGGCAATCCTCCCCACCGCATTGCCGAAGCCCCCGCGGGCATGCTCAACAGCGTTGGCCTGCAAAACCCCGGCGTACAGGTGCTGCTGGAAAAGGACCTGCCCTGGCTGAAGGAGCAGAACACCGTCCTTATCGCCAACCTGGCGGGCAGCAGCCCCGAAGAATACCGCGCCGTTACCGAAGCGGTAGAGGGCAGCGACATCGACATGATCGAGCTGAACATCAGCTGCCCCAATGTGAAGGCCGGCGGCATCGGATTTGGCACCGACTGCGACCTAGCCGGCGGTGTCATCCGCGAGGTGCGCGCCGCCACCACCAAGCCCCTTATCGTAAAGCTGACCCCCAATGTCACCGATATCACCGCCATTGCCAAGGTGGCTGAGGCCGAAGGCGCCGACGCCGTTTCCCTCATCAACACCATCACCGCAATGCGCATCGACATCAATACCCGCCGCCCCATCCTGCACAACAACACCGGCGGCCTTTCCGGCCCCGCCGTCTTCCCCGTTGCGGTGCGCATGGTGTGGCAGGCCGCCAACGCCGTCAAAATTCCCGTCATCGGCCTGGGCGGCATTTCCACCTGGCAGGACGGCATCGAAATGATGATGGCCGGCGCCCGTGCCATTCAGGTGGGTGCGGCACTGTTCACCAACCCCATGGCCCCTGTTGAAATTGTGGAAGGCATGAACGCCTGGCTGGACAAACAGGGCATCAAGGACATCAATGATATTGTGGGCACCGTAAAGCCCTGGTAACATGACCCAAACACCGGAGGGATAGAGTATGACCACCATCTATCTGGTACGCCACGGCGAGACCGAGGCCAACCGTCAGTTCCGCTTTCAGGGCTGCATCGACCTGCCCCTTACCCAGGACGGCATTGCCCAGGCCGAGCGCCTGGCCGAAACACTGAAAGATATTCCCTTTGACTATGCCTATTCCAGCCCGCTGCCCCGGGCCTGGAACACCGCCAAAATCGTCAACCGGTACCACAATGTTCCCCTGCTGCCCGACCCTGCCCTGCTGGAGGTTTGCGGCGGCCTGTTTGAAGGGGAAAAGGTGGATGTGGTGAAGGCCAACTGGCCCGAAGAGCTGCGCATCTGGAACGAGGAATATTGGAAATTTGTCGGCCCCGGCATGGAAGAGGGCGTGGAGACCAAGCATTATCAACTGGAAAAGGCCCTGCGGCGCATGGTGCGCAACCACCTCGGCCAGACCCTGCTGCTTTCGGCCCACGGCTGCATCCAGCGGGCCTTCAACACCATCATCAAGGGCTGGCCTGTGCAGCGCCAGGGCGAGTTTCCCTGGGGACTCAACTGCAGCTACAGCGCCGCCGAGTTTGAAGAGGACGGCACCATCCGCCCCATCGCCATCAACGAGGCCAAGCACCTGGAGGGCTTCCGGGTCTGGCTTTTCGACCGCCCCGAAGAATAAAAAGGGAGGGACCCTATGACCACCATCTATTTTTGCCGCCACGGCGAGGCCACCGGCAACGTAAACTTCACCTTCCAGGGCAGCACCGACAACCCCCTGACCGAAAACGGGCGCAAGCAGTGCGAGCTGCTGGCCCAGCGGCTGAAGGACACCCACATCGACTATATCTACACCAGCCCCCTGTGCCGCGCCTGGGAGACCGGCAAGATCATCAATGAATATCACAACGTCCGCCTGATCGTGGATAACGCCTTCCAGGAGGTGTGCTGCGGCGCCATGGAGGACTACGATATGCTGGACCTCCACGACGATTTTCCCGAGGCCATGTACCTGTGGGACCACGAACCCTGGAACTTCAAGGCCCCCATG
>JAGAPB010000089.1 GCA_017847995.1 Oscillospiraceae bacterium | reverse complement strand
GCGCCCAGATAGACGGCGCCGGCCATCTCGGGGGTGATTTGGCACCCCAGGGCCAGCAGCAGCTCATAGATGGCCTCGCAGCAGCTTGCATATTCGCCCCGCAGCAGCAGGTTTTTGGCATAGCGCTTGTTGCTGGGGTGGTGGTCCACACACAGGTCCACACGGTGGCCGTATTCTTCCTCCAAACGTCCCAGCAGGGCGGGGTCGGCCACGTCAACGGCTACAACAAAGCTATCCTCCAGCCCGGCGGTGGTGTCCTCCTGCCCCACCACCATGCCGTAGCGGCCGGAGATGGGGTCGGGGCTGTGCAGGCGCACCTGCTTGCCCATATCCCGCAGGGCGTGCAGCAGGGCCATGCCCGAACCGATGGTGTCGCCGTCGGGGTGGCGGTGGATGAGTATGGTAAAGCGCTCCTGCTCCAACAGCAGCCTGGCTGCCTGGGCAGGGGTGCACTCAATACAGTTGTTCATAGGAATTCCTCCTGGAACCGCAGAATTATTCTTCCTCTTGTTCTTCCTCTTCCTGCTGGGGCTGGTTGTACTTGAGCTGGTTGAGCTTGCGGGCAATTTCGGCACCGTGTTCGATGGAATTGTCGGCAACGAACTCGAAGGCGGGGCTGCGGCGCAGCTGGGTCAGGCGCTGGCCAATTTCGTGGCGAACAAAGCCTGCACCGCTTTTCAGGCCCTTAACGGCCTCTTTGGCGGCATCCAGGCCCTTCATGGAGCTGACATACACCTTGCAGGCCGAAAGGTCGCTGCTGAGGTCAACACGCACGATGCTGAGCATGGCGTCCTTGACGCGGGGGTCCTTCATGCTGCGCAGGATGTCGGTGAGCTCGCGGTGGATGTCTTCGGCATTGCGCTGGAACTTACGGGTGGCCATGGGCGCACCTCCTTTTCAAAAAATCCGTGGATAGATAGACAGCGGGCCAAAGCCCGCCGTATCTTGGTTTGTTTAGTCGCGGTATTCTTCCACAATATAGGCTTCAAAAATGTCGCCTTCCTTGATGTCGGAATACTTGGTAAGGGTCATGCCGCATTCATAGCCGCTGGCAACTTCCTTCACGTCATCCTTGAAGCGCTTCAGGCTGGCCAGCTTGTCGTCGGCGATGATGATGCCGTCACGCACAACACGGATGTTGGCGGTACGGGTGATCTTGCCTTCCAGCACGTAGCAGCCCGAAACGGTGCCGACGTTGCTGATCTTGTAAACGGTACGCACTTCGGCACGGCCCAGGTCAACATCGCGGTACTTGGGTGCCAGCATACCCTTCATGGCGGTGGTAACATCCTCGATGGCGTCGTAAATGACGCGGTAGAGACGAATTTCAACACCGTCGCGTTCGGCATTGTTTTTGGCAACGGGGTCGGGACGGACGTTGAAGCCGACGATGATGGCGTTGGAGGCGTTGGCCAGCATAACGTCACTTTCGTTAACAGCACCAACGGCGCCGTGGATAACACGCACACGAACCTCTTCGTTGCTGATCTTTTCCAGCGACTGGCGCACGGCTTCCACCGAGCCCTGTACGTCGGCCTTTACGATGATGGGCAGTTCCTTCAGTTCGCCCTCTTCGATGTGGGCAAACAGGTTATCCAGGGTGACCTTCTGGTAGGACTTGAACTGCTCTTCCTTGGCTTCCTGGCGGCGCTGTTCCACCAGTTCGCGGGCCAGCTTTTCATCGCCAACGGCATTGAAGGCGTCGCCGGCAACAGGCACTTCGGCCAGGCCGGTGATCTCAACAGGGGTGGAGGGACCGGCGGTGTCGATGCGTTCGCCGCGGTCGTTGGTCATAACACGCACACGGCCAACAGCGGTGCCGGCAATGATGGCGTCGCCGCTGTGCAGGGTGCCGTTCTGCACCAGAATGGTGGCAACAGGGCCGCGGCCGATGTCCATGCGGGCTTCCACAACGGTGCCCTTGGCCATGCGGTCGGGGTTGGCCTTCAGTTCACGCACTTCGGCGGTCAGCTGGATCATTTCCAGCAGGGTGTCGATGCCCTGCTTGGTCTTGGCCGAAACGGGAACGCAGATCACGTCGCCGCCCCACTCTTCGGGAACCAGTTCGTATTCGGTCAGTTCCTGCATGACCTTGTCGGGGTTTGCGGTGGGTTTATCCATCTTGTTGATGGCAACGATGATGGAAAGGTTGGCAGCCTTGGCGTGGTTGATGGATTCCACGGTCTGGGGCATGATGCCGTCGTCGGCGGCAACCACCAGAACGGCAATGTCGGTGGCCAGGGCGCCGCGGGCACGCATTGCGGTAAAGGCGGCATGGCCGGGGGTATCCAGGAAGGTGATGGGCTTGCCGTTCACCTCGACCTGGTAGGCGCCGATGTGCTGGGTAATGCCGCCGGCTTCGCCGGCGGTTACGTTGGCGTGGCGGATGGCGTCCAGAATGGAGGTCTTGC
>JAGAPB010000088.1 GCA_017847995.1 Oscillospiraceae bacterium | reverse complement strand
GACGCGGGTACGGCAGCCCATGTAAGCAATTTCGGTTTCGGGGTGGCCTTCCTTGTAGTAACGCTTGTTGAAGGGGGCGTCCACGAAGCTGAAATTGGGGAAGAGGCGCTTGGCGCTGGTGCGGATGGCCAGGCGGTACAGGTCGTAGTTGGGATCGCCGGGGTTGAAGCTGATGCCTTCCTTGACGCGGAAAATCTGGATGGGGAAGATGGGGGTCTCGCCGTTGCCCAGACCGGCTTCGGTGGCCAGCAGCACATTGCGCATGACCATACGGCCTTCGGGAGAGGTGTCCATACCATAGTTGATGGAGGAGAAGGGCACCTGTGCGCCGGCGCGGCTGTTCATGGTGTTCAGGTTGTGGATCAAAGCTTCCATGGCCTGGTAGGTGGCCTTTTCGGTCTCCTTCTCAGCATGCTCCCGCACAAAGTCCACAATGCGGGTCAGCTCGCTCTCGGCAAAGCGGGGCAGCAGGGCAGCCACTTTTTCCTTCAGCAGCTGGTCGGCCTCGGGAGTGGCGCTGAGGTTTACGTCCTCGCCCATTTCCTCGGTGATGGCAGCAGCCTTGTCCAGGGCGTCCTCCACGTCGCCCAGCAGCTCCAGGGCCCGGGCCAGGTTGTCGCGGAAACGCTTGCGATAGGTCTTCTTGACGCCGGGGGCCATGCCATAGTCAAAGTTGACAATGCTCTGGCCGCCGTGCTGGTCGTTCTGGTTGGCCTGGATGGCGATGCAGGCCAAAGCGGAGTAGCTGTAGATATCGTTGGGCTCACGAAGCACGCCGTGACCGGTGGAGAAGCCGTTCTTGAACAGGTCCAGCAGGTCGATCTGGCAGCAGGTGGTGGTCAGGGTGTAGAAATCCAGGTCGTGGATGTGGATCTCGCCTTCCCGGTGGGCCTGAGAGAAGCGGGGATCCAGCACGTTCATTTCATAATACTGCTTGGAGCCTTCGCTGCCGAACTTCAGCATGGCGCCCATGGCGGTATCACCGTTGATGTTGGCATTCTCGCGCTTGATATCGCTGTCGATGGCATCCTTGCTGGCGATGTCCTCGAAGGTCTTCATCAGCCGGGTGCTCATTTCGCGGACGCGGCTGCGCTCGGCACGGTAGAGAATGTAGGCCTTGGCGGATCGCACAAAGCCGCGCTCAATCAGCACCTTTTCCACCACGTCCTGCACCTGCTCCACGGTAGGCACAGTGGGGATGGACTCGTCGTTTTCCAGGTGAGCGACTACGACCTGGGCCAGTTCTTTGGCGGTATCCTCACTCTTTTGGCTTCCGGTAGCCATAAAGCAGTGGGCGATGGCCTGTTCGATTTTCTGCTGGTCGAAGGGCAGGACGCGACCGTCCCTTTTTTTGATGGAAGTGATCATGACTGATGGCTCCTTTTATCTATATAATGATGCGCAGATAATTTGACAAGATTCGTCACCTTGGGGTGACCATGCACCATTATATTGTGTATAAGTCCACAAGTCAATACCAAATGTAGCGGTTCTGCACTTGGGGAAAACTCCGCATAGTTCCTATGCCGTAACGTTTCTGTAACATTTTCCACAGCCTATCCACAGAAAAATTTTCTTTTCCTACCACAATCCACATCGTTTCCCACAGCACATTGCCAGTCTGCACATCCAACAAAAGCCTCCGGTTTTGGGGCTGAAACCCTTGTGTTTTCTGCGTTTTTCAACTGCTTGCAAAAAACCAAACTTTTTTTCAAAAAAACCCTTGACAAAAATACCGGATGTGAGTAGAATAATCTTCGTCGCCTGTGTGGGCACTTCAAGACGGGGTGTAGCGCAGTCTGGTAGCGCACGTGCTTTGGGAGCATGGGGCCGGGGGTTCGAATCCCTTCACCCCGACCAGATTCCTCACTTTCGTGGCTCCTTGGTCAAGTGGTTAAGACACCGCCCTTTCACGGCGGCTACAGGGGTTCGAATCCCCTAGGAGTCACCATTTCCCCCCAATCAGTTAGGGCCTTTAGCTCAGTTGGTTAGAGCGGCCGGCTCATAACCGGTTGGTCCGGGGTTCAAGTCCCTGAAGGCCCACCAGCAGTATGGCCAAGTAGTTCAGTTGGTTAGAATGCCAGCCTGTCACGCTGGAGGTCGAGGGTTCGAGCCCCTTCTTGGTCGCCATT
>JAGAPB010000087.1 GCA_017847995.1 Oscillospiraceae bacterium | reverse complement strand
CGGCGCTTGGCGTCGCGGATCATCTCGACGGCGCCCTTGGTGCTGACGTGGGCGATGTGGATCGGCACGCCGGCGGAATCGGCCAGGCAGATCTCGCGGGCGGTGATGCTGTCCTCGCTGGCGCGGTCCATGCCCTTTACGCCCAAGGCTTCCGAAACACTGCCTTTGTGGATGATGCCGCCGTTGATGATGGCCAGATCCTCGCAGTGGCTGACCACAGGCAGGCCCACCTCGGCGGCTTTTTTCAAGGCTTCTTCCATCATGGCGTCATCTTCCACCGGGCGGCCGTCATCGGTAAGGGCGGCGGCCCCGGCAACCTTGAGGGCGGCGTAATCGCAAAGGCCGTTGCCCCGCATGCCTCCGGTCAGGCAGGCAGACTGCAAAACCCGCACAGGCAGGTCTTTGGCCCGGGTCAGAATGTCCTCCACAATTTCGGCGCTGTCGCAAACGGGGCTGGTGTTGGGCATGCACAGCACGGTGGTAAAGCCACCGGCGGCAGCAGCGGCGGCTCCGGTCTGCAGGGTCTCCTTGTGGGTCTGGCCGGGGTCACGGAAATGGACATGCATATCCACAAGGCCGGGAGCGGCGCACAGGCCGGTTCCGTCGATGACCACCGAATCGTCCATGGGCTGCGCAGCATCGCCGCAGGCGGCAATTTTGCCGTCGTGGAGCAGCAGATCCCCCACCCTGTCCATGTGGTTGGCGGGGTCCATCAGACGGATATTTTTGATCAAAACAGATGTTGCCATGTTTTATCCTCCGGTTCAAAGACAGCGCAAAGCGGCGCAGCCCGAAAAAAAGCTGTGCCGCTTTATTATTGTTGTTACTGTTCCGCAGTTTCTACGTTGACAGAAGCCTGGGCCACTTCCAGTGCCTTCTTAAGCTGGGAATCAAACTCGGGATCGATATAGTCCCAGTTGATGGTCTCGGCTTCCAAAGCCACATCATAGTCGGGCTTTACCCCTTCGCCATCCAGGATGATGCCGCTGGGGGTAACATAACGGGCCACGGTAAGCTGGATGGCCGAGCCGTCGCTGAGCTTCACAAATTCCTGAATTTTGCCATCCCCGGCGGTTTTAGTGCCCACCACGCGGGCTCCGGTCATGTCCTTCAGCACCTGGGCAAACACCTCGGCAGTGCCGCTGGTGTTGGCGTTGGTCAGTACCACCAGGGGGAAGGAGACCCCGGCGCTGTCCGAATCGGCCAGAACCACAGGTTCACTGCTCTTATATTTAGCCAGGATCATATCCCCTTCGGGCACCAGCAGTTCCAGGGCGGGAGCCATGGCGCCGTAGCGGCCGCCGGTGTTGTCGCGCAGGTCGACCACCAGAGCGTCCAGATTGGAGCCGATGGCCTGGTTGAGCTGGCGGTTCATCTGGTCACGGGTGCCGGTGGTGAAGGAAGTGATGCGCAGATAGCCCACACGGTCAAAGGTGTTGGCGTAAACGGTGGGAATTTCCACCTGGCGGCGGGTAATTTCCATCGAAATATCTTCGTTGTCGCGGCGCACGGTCAGGTTGACCTTGGTGCCGGCTTCGCCCTGCAGCAGTTTTACTGCGTCGGCATAGGTTTCGGTGGTGACATCAAGATCGTCCACCTTAACGATCAGATCCCCCACCACGATTTGGGCATTGGAGGCAGGAGAGTCGGGATAGACCTCCTTGACCTGAATGTAGCCGCTGGGCTCCATAACAGGCACGATGCCAACACCGTAGTAGCGGCCTTCCTCGCTGGTCAGCAGCTGCTGGTAGGCATCGGCGGTGTAATATTTGCCGCCGTCTTCCCCAAGGCCGCTGATGTAGCCCGCGGCCATGGAGTCCATAAGCTTGTCGTTGTCGATGGCGTCGGGGTACTTGTCGCGCACCTGCTGTTCAATTTCAGCCAGCTTGGAATAAAGCTCGCGCTGCTGCTGAACGCCGTTTACCATTGTGGTAAAGCGGTTCATGGAAAACGCCATGGTAAGGGCCAATGTCACAGTGGCAACCACCAGCATAAAGGCAATGGCTGCACCGAGAGAAATCTTTTTATTCATCGGCTTTCTCCTGTCAAATCAGAAATGTTGTGAGCTTTTACAGATCACATATTGAAATAGTTGCGGGGGTTTTTGGCCACGCCGTTCACACGCACCTCAAAGTGGAGGTGGGGCCCGGTGGACCATCCGGTGGAACCGACCTTGGCAATGGCTTCGCCGCGGGAAACATAGTCCCCCACTTCCACCAGAATTTCGCTGCAGTGGGCATACAGGGTGGTGTAGCCGCCGCCGTGGTCAACAATGAGGTAACGGCCATAGCCGGTGGTGCCGTATTTTACAAAGGCAACGGTGCCGCTGTTGGCCGCCACAATGCTTTTGCCATTGACGCCGCCGCCCGAAATATCAAAGCCGGTGTGGTAGTCGGAACCGCCAAAGCGCCAGCCAAATTCCGAGGTGATGGTTTTGAAGCCGGGTACCGGCCAGGCCAGCACACCGCCAACATAGTCGCCGTTGGATTGGATCTGGGAGTAAATATCGTCGATTTCGGCCTGAATGGCGGCCATTTTTTTCTGGAAGGCGGCCTTATCGGCCTGCAGCTCGGCTTCCAGCGCCGAAATGTTGTGGATCTGGGTATTGGTCTGGCTCAACTGGTTGTTGAGCTGGCTCTTCAGGCTTTCCACTTCGGTCTTAGAAGCGTCCTGTTCTTCCTTTTCGCTGCTCAGGGCGGCCTTCTTTTCCTCCAGGTCAGCCTTGTCGGCCGCCAGGCTGTCCAGCAGGTCCTGGTCGTGTCCGGCCATGCGCTTGAGCATTTCGGACTGCATCAAAAAATCGGAAAAATTGCCCGCGCCCAAAACCACACCCAGGGCGGTGGGGTTGCCGGCACGGTAGAGGGCCACCAGACGCTGCTTGTACTGGTCGTAGTTTTCGGCGATCTCGGCCTCCAGAGCGCTGATCTCCTCTTCCTTTTCGGCAATGCTTTCGGTCAGCACGGCGATCTTATCTTCCAGAACCTTGATCTGATCCTGGGTCAGGCTGATCTGGTTGTTCAGGTTACGCTTTTTGGCCAGGGCCGCCGCCTTATCGTTGGAAGCCTTGTTGATCTGCTGCTGAACGGCGTCCTGCTGCTTTTTCAGTTCGTCGTACTGGCTGTTCAGGTCGGCCAGCTCGTCGGAATAGTCCTCGTCGGCATAGGCCAACTGGTGCAGACCGGGAACGGTCAGCACCATTGCCAGGCACAACAGCAGTGCCATCAGCTTTTTGAATATCTTGTTGCTACGCATAAAAACCTCCTAAGGTCGTCAGAGTTTTGTTATGCTGTCATTTTCTTAAGTGTCGGTCGGGTGGCAAAATCCTGCAATCAAACCTTGAGGAATTTTCCCACAAACATCATGCTGCCCAATCCGCCGATGCCCATGCCGGCCGCCACAAAGGCGCCCAGAACCTTGGGGGCAACGTCCTTGAACAGAACCAGATGTTCAAAGGCCATCATGAACCAACTGGATTCGGTGCCGCTCATCCAGTTCATCATCAGCTCGTAGCCGCCCCACAGCAGCAGGAAGGATACCAGAGCCGAAATGAGCCCCAGGATCAGGCCTTCCACCAGGAAGGGCAGGCGGATGAACAGGTCGGTGGCGCCGACATATTTCTTGATGCTTACTTCCTTGCGGCGGTTGAACACGGTAATTTTAATGGTGTTTGCCACAATGACCAGCGAAACCAGCGAAAGCAGTCCCACAATGGCCATACCGGCAAAGGAAATGCCGTTTTTGATGTCGGTGATGGTGGCGGCCAGGTCGGCCGAAGCCGAGGTGCCGTCGATGCCCTTCACCGCCTCCACCTGGGCGATGGTCTCGCCAAGGATGGAAAGGTCGTCTATCTTCAGCCGAAAGCTGTCGGGATAGGGATTGTCGTTTTCAAACTCCTCGAACAGGAAGGCGTTTTCTTCCAGCAGTTCCATCTGCTGTTCCAGCGCCTGTGCCTTGGAGATGTAGATGACCTCGTGGATGTTGTCGATCTGCTTCAGGGCTTCTTCAATTTCCTGAATGTCGTCGGCGTCGGCCCAGTCTTCCACAAAAGCCATAGCCTCATTCTGGTCTTCCACATAGCCCACAATGGAGTTGGCGTTGATGGCCACCAGCCAGGCCGCCCCGATGAGCAGCAAACAGGCGGTCAGCACCCCCACCGAAGCCAGGGACATGAACCGGTTGGCCTTTACGTTGCGGGCGCCTTCTGACACAAGGTACTTGAAGCTGCTTGTTTTCATAAGGCCCTCCTTCCCCGGGCGGCCGAATCGGCCACGATCTGCCCGTCGCGAAGGGTCACAACACGCTTGTTGAATTCGGCCACCAGGTCGTGCTCATGGGTGACCATCAGCACGGTGGTGCCGCATTTGTTGATTTCCGAAAGAAGATCAACGATTTCGTAGGAAAGCTGGGGGTCTATGTTGCCGGTAGGTTCGTCGGCGATCAACAAAGAAGGGTTATTCACCAAGGCGCGGGCCAGGGCCACACGCTGCTGTTCGCCGCCCGAAAGTTCCTGGGGCATGCACTTGGCTTTGCCGGCAAGATCGACAAGGTCAAGGATGTAGGGTACGCGCCGACGGATAAACTTGGTGGAAACGTCGGTAACACGCAGGGCAAATGCCACATTGTCGTACACAGTCATGTTGGGGATAAGGCGGAAGTCCTGGAACACCACGCCGATGCCGCGGCGGAACAAAGGGACCTGGCGGCGTTTCATCTTAACAAGATTGTAGCCGTTTACCTCCACATTGCCCGATTCGGGAATTTCTTCCCGCAGCAGCATTTTGATCAGGGTGGACTTGCCTGCTCCCGAATGCCCAACGATAAATACAAACTCACCCTTTTCCACCTGAAGACTGATGTCATCCAGGGCCCGGGTGCCGTTTGGATAGGTCTTGGAAACATGATCGAAATGGATCAAAGGTTCATCACCGCCTTGCAGCCGTAGTTTCTTGTGGGAACCCGGAGGTTCCTTTCTGTCTGCAACGATGAGGGCGGAAAGAAACTTTCCGCCCCGAAGTCAGAATTCATTCTTAATACTTGACAGGGTTGGCTGTCAGATACTTTTTGACCATCAGTGCTACCTTGAATACGATGGCGTGGTCGAATTCCCGCAGGTCAAGGCCGGTAAGCTTCTTGATCTTTTCAAGGCGGTACACCAGGGTGTTGCGGTGTACAAACAGCTTGCGGGAAGTTTCGGAAACGTTCAGGTTGTTTTCAAAGAACTTCTGGATGGTGAACAGGGTCTCCTGGTCCAGGCTTTCAATGGAACCCTTCTTGAACACTTCCTTGAGGAACATTTCGCACAGCGAGGTGGGAAGCTGATAGATGATGCGGGCAATGCCCAGGTTGTCATAGCTGACGATCAGCTTTTCGGTATCAAACACCTTGCCGACTTCCAGGGCCACCTGAGCTTCCTTGAAGGAACGGGAGAGATCCTTTACGCCGGTAACGATGGTGCCGATGCCTACGACCACCTTGGTGTAGAACTCGCCGCCCAGGGTGTCCACAATGGAACGGGCCAGCTTTTCCAGGTCCTTGGGGTCGATGCCGCTGCGCACTTCCTTGACCAGAACGATGTCGCTTTCGCTGATGTTGAAAACGAAGTCCTTCTGCTTATCGGGGAAAAGGTTCTGGATGACATCAAAGGCCGAAATATCGTTGGCCGAAACAATGCGGATGAGCAGGGCCACACGGCTTACATCGGTGCCGAAGTGGAGTTCGCGGGCCTTGACGTAAATGTCACCGGGCAGGATGTTATCCAGGATAACATTCTTGATGAAGTTGTTGCGGTCATACTTTTCGTCATAGTACTGCTTGATGTTGGAAAGCGAAACAGCCAGCAGATTGCAGTACTTTTCGGAAGCTTCATCGCTGCCGCCGACAAACACGGCATACTCCGAGGTCATTTTGGACCCGAAGGGCTTGTAGGTGTTTCCGTCGCGTACAAACACATCGCTGTTTTCGCCCAGGTCAATGGCCAGATAGTCGCTGACTTCGCCAATGCGGGAAAGATCACTGCAGGCAATGATGGTGCCGGTTTCATCAACAACACCGATCACGCGGTCAATGCAGTCTCTCATCTGATGTACCAGACCCTGGAATAATCTGTTCGACATAATTGTACCCCTCTTTGTCTATAATTCAGTTTGTGCATTCTGTCAGATGTGGTAGCTACGACCATTGTACATAATTTTTTGTGCAATTGCAACATATAAATCAAAAAAAAATGTGGAAACGCAATCAATAATTGGTCATTTGGCGTAGTTTGGACACGTTTTCCTGTAAAAACCGCCCTATTTTGGTCGAAAAGAGGGTAAAAAAGTGCCTAAATGCAATTTATCCAATTTTTAAGTCGGTTCTTTTTACCCATTGACAATTGTTACAAATACAGGGGTTTTTTACTGTCGGGGGTCGGGGCACAGCCAAAGGATAGCAAACAAATATGACAAGGAAATGAAGATTGGAAAAAGGTGGACAACCAGAAGAATTTTAAAAGGGAAACACCCCGTGCTGCCACGGGGTGTTTCTATGTTTGGGAAAATTATTCTTCTTCGTTCATTGCCTTGGCGTCTTCGATGACAGCGGCTTCCAGCATCTTGGGCAGTTCTTCGTAACGTTCAAAGCCCAGAGTGTAGCTGCCACGGCCCTGAGTCAACTGACGCAGGAAGATGGAGAAGTCGTACATTTCGGCCATGGGAACTTCGGCTTCCACTTCCTGGGTGCCGTCGCCCAGGGGGTTCATGCCCATTACACGGCCGCGGCGCTTGGTAATTTCGCCCATCATGTCGCCGGTGTTGGCGTCGGGGATGATAGCCTTCAAAGCACCGATGGGTTCCAGCAGAACGGGGTTGGCCTTGGGGATACCAGCCTTGTAAGCCAGAGAAGCGGCGGTCTTAAATGCCATTTCAGAGGAGTCAACATCGTGGTAGGAGCCATCGTACAGAACAGCCTTCAGACCTACCATGGGGTAGCCGGCGATCATGCCGTGCTTGATGCAGTCCTGCAGGCCCTTTTCAACTGCGGGGAAGAAGCCCTTGGGAACGCGGCCGCCTACTACTTCTTCGGCAAATTCCAGACCTTCGGCCTCGCTGGGCTCAAAGCGGATCCAAACATGACCGTACTGGCCGTGGCCGCCGGACTGTTTCTTGTGCTTGCCTTCTACTTCAACCTTCTTGCGGATGGTTTCGCGGTAGGCTACACGGGGCTTGAACAGCTCGACCTGGGTGCCGAACTTGGCAGCCAGCTTGGAGCGGATCACGTCCAGATGCTGTTCGCCCAGACCGGAAACCTTCTGCTGATGGGTCTCGGCGTCGTTTTCAAAGGTGATGGTGGGATCTTCGTCGATCAGACGCAGGATGCCCTGGGCGATCTTGCTTTCGTCGCCCTTGCCCTTGGGCTTAACAGCCATGGTCAGGCAGGCGTTGGGGAAGTTGATGCCTTCCAGCTTGACCACACGCTTGGCGTCGCACAGGGTGTCGCCGGTGATGGTCTTATCCAGCTTGGTAACGGCGCCGATGTCGCCGGCCGAGATAAAGGCGGTGTCTTCCTGCTTTTTGCCCTTAACGTAGATGATCTTGCCCATGCGTTCGGGTTCGCCGGTGCGGGCATTCACGGGGGTCATGTCGCCGGAGAGCTTGCCGGCAACTACCTTTACGAAAGACAGCTTGCCAACAAAGGGGTCGGCAATGGTCTTAAAGACAACGGCTGCCAGAGGAGCGTCGTCGTTGCATTCAATCTCGATGGGTTCGCCGTTGGCGTCTTCGCCAACTTCGGAAGCGCTTTCCCAGGCGGAGGGCAGGTGGTCAACGATGCCGTCCAGCAGCATGTCAACGCCTTCCATGGTGGTGGCGGAGCCGCAGAATACGGGAGCGATGGTACCAGCCTTGATGCCGGCGTGGATGCCGCGCAGCATTTCGTCACGGCTGAACTGTTCGCCCGAGAAGTACTTTTCCATCAGTTCTTCGTCGTTTTCGGCAATGGCTTCGCTGATGGCGGCCTGCAGGCCTTCCAGGCGGTGGCCCAGTTCGGGCATGGGAACTTCCTTGGCGTTGCCCTTATCGTCATACTGATAGGCCTTGTTGTCTACCAGGTTAACATAGCACTGTACCTTGTGGTCTTCCACAACAGGAACGACCAGGGGGCAAACTGCGGGGCCGAAAACGGTCTTCAGGCCTTCCAGCACCTTGTAGAAGTCGGCATGTTCATTGTCCATCTTGTTGACAAAGAATGCCTTGGCCTTGCCGGTATCGTTGGCCAGCTTGAAGGCCTTTTCGGCACCAACCGAAACGCCGGACTTGCCGGAGATAACGATCAATACACTTTCGGCGGCACGTACGCCTTCGTACATACCGGTAGCAAAGTCAAACAGACCGGGAGTGTCCAGAAGGTTTACCTTAACACTGCCCCAGTTGAAGGGGGCAACGGTGGAAGAAACCGAAACCTGGCGCTTGATTTCTTCAGGATCGTAGTCGCAGATGGTGTTGCCATCGGCTACCTTGCCAAGACGGTCAGCAGCGCCTGCCTTGAAGAGCAGAGCCTCGGCCAGAGAGGTCTTGCCCGAGCCGCCGTGACCGGCCAACGCAACGTTTCTGATTTTACCTGCCAAATATTGTTTCATTCTTAATAGCCCCTTTTCTCCAGCGAAAAGTAATTTTTTGAGTCCTACTATGCTATCAAACTGCTGGAAAATGATAGGTCCCGCAAGCGGCGGGCAATGGGAACGCTTGGCATATTGCACAAAAAACCTTCCCACATTTATAAACTCATAGATTAATTATACATACAAATCATGTGAAATGCAACAAAAAATTACCGCCCCTGCTGACAAAATAGGGGCGGTAGATTGTGCATATTGTGCAACCTTCCAAAGGAAAGGTCTGTTTTTTTACGTTTCGGATGATTTTCCGGTTTTTTACAGACGCCGCAGGTTGGGCAGCAGGCAAACCAGCAGGCAGCACACCAACTGGAACAGGGCCACCAGCATCCAGGAAATGACCCCCATGTTCTGCATAAAGGCCATAAAAGTGACCAGCGCAAAGCCCAGGATGACAAACACAAGCTGCAGCATAGCCGAGAAAGTGATGGCGCTGTGGCAGTTTTCGGCGGTGGTGATGGTGCGCACAAACTGCCGGATGCCGCCGCTGTGGGCGGTATAGGCGCGGCAGCTTTCCCGGGGCTGGGTCATTTCTTCAAAACTGCCGTGCAGCTTGGCGGGCAGGATCTTGACCAGATCGGCGGGATAGCCCAGCACGTCGTCAATCAACTGGGGGGTGATGTTGGGGTCGGTGGTATAGACCACCAGGGTCATATCGCGGTCGGCCAGTTCTTCCAGGGCTTCGGCAATTTCTTCGTTGCAGCCGTAGCCCAGAACATAAATGGCGGTCAGTTGGCCCGAATTGGCCAGATACAGCAGGTTGCTGCCCTCAAACTGAAGCTGGGATTCCACCTCGTAGCCGGGCAGTTCGATGCCGTGCTGGCGCATCAGTTCCCGGTTGCCGATGAGTACCCGCTTGCCGTCCACCCAGGCCGAAAGGCCCATGCCGTCCTCGCTGACCAGGTTTTCCACCTTTTTCAGCATTTCGGTACGGCCGCCCACCATCTGGCTGAAGATACCGGTGAGGGTGGATTCGCAGCTGCAGATGACGCTGGCGGCATCGATGATGGCCTCATCCAGCGCAGCCTTCTGGAACATCTTGATGCGGTGGAGGGTGATGTTTTCGGAGGGGAACAGGTCGCTACAGCGCACCGCCACCGCATTGGCACGGCTAAGGCGTTCCAACGCGCCGTAACCCGAAACCATGGCGTTTTCACGGCTGAGCAGCTTGGCCAAACGGCCCTGGGGCAGGTTGGCCGCCAACTGGGCGCCCAAAGGGGCGCAAATGCAGGCCGATGCGGCAAATACGGTAAGGGCGGTAAAGGCGCTCTTGCTGAACAGGAAGGAGACCAAAGACATCAGCAGGCAGGCCGCCGCCGAAACGGGGGCCAACACACGGGCCACACCGTCGGAATAGTCTTCCTCGTAGGAAAGTTCCAGGAAGTTGGAGAAAAATCCGGTTTGCACGGGGTAAACGATCTGGGGGAAATCCAGATTCTGGCCGCGGGTCATCTCCCGGGCCATTTCTTTGCTGCCCACCATGGCGGTGGTGCTGCGGGCGCGGCGTTCGCCGGCGATGACACGGAAGTTGCGCATCACTCGGCCGGTCAGGTTCAGCTTGCCCAACAGGTTGAAGAACAAGATCAGCACTGCAACAGGGGTGTAAAAATGCAGCTTTGTTCCGGTGAACAGGCCGGGGGCCACCACAAGGGCTACACTTTGGATCAGGGTTGCCAGGGTGGACAGGGCGGCAAAGGAGTCGTTATCCGCCTTGAGGGTAAACAGCGAGATCAAACCGCCGCCCACCGTGTTGCTGTTGACCAGCACCGCCAAAACGGTAAGAACCAGATTGACGATGAAGTAGACACGGATGTGGTTTTCGGGCCACATAAAGGTGGGCAGGGGCAGGGGATATTCATAGGAAAGGGCCAGATAGACCAGGACCAGACCACACAGGCCGGTCAGCAGCAGGCGCACCAACAGGCCGGACTTCTGGCTGACAAGATCGTGCCAGACCATACGGCTGTCGCCGGGCTTGCGGTATTCCAGCAGGTCCTCGTCATCTTCAAAGTCATCGGCGTCGTCATCCTCGTAAAAGCTGTCGCCCGCCATGGGCTCCAGACCGCCGCCGCCAAATTCATCGGCAACCACCTTGGCGCCATAGCTTGGGGCAATGGGGATATCCACACGGGTCTCGTCCTGCCGCCAGTTAAGGGCAGGGCCGCTGCTGGCAGGGGCCGAAATCTCTTCCTCTTCTTCGGGCCAGTTGAGCACAAAACTGCCGCTTTGGGGGGAGGGCTGCTGTGCCTGCACCACCTCTTCCCTGTTCCAGGACTGGGTGGCCTCCACCGGAGGGGTGGGCTGTACCGGCTGAGCTTTGCGCACCGGACGTTCCTTCAGTCCCCAGTCAAAGTCATCCCCCAATCTGTTGGGGCGGCTGTGGGCGGGACGCTGCACCGGAACTTCCTCCACAGGGCGCTGCACCGGCTGGGCAGGACGGGGCGCAGGGGCAGGCTGAACCGGTTTTGGCTGCTGCACCTGCACCGGGCGAGGTGCGGGGGCAGGCTCCGGCTGTTTGGGCTGCTGTGCCGCAGGCTCGGCTTTGGGGGCAGGTTGTGTTGGCTGCACCAGGTTGTTTCTGGCGCGCTTTCGTGCTTCAATTTCCCGCAGGATATCGTCTACATCGTAACCCTTACTCATTGACAACCTCCGTGCTTAACTGATGTCAGAATTCAAATGACAAGGCCGAATGGCGGCCGAAAAATACTTAACCCTTCTTTTTGGGGGTGTGGGCGGCAATGCCCTGGCGCTGGCGGCAAATTTCATAAAGGATGATGCCGGCAGCCACCGAAGCATTGAGGGAGTTGACCTGGCCCAGCATGGGCAGGGCAACGGTGGCGTCGCAGGCTTCCCGCACAATGCGGCTTACGCCCTGGCCTTCGCTGCCCACCACAAGGGCCACACCGCCCGAAAAATCGGTGGAGCACCAGGGCTGGCCGTCCATATCGGCGCAATAGACCCAAATGCCCTTTTTCTGCAGCTCCTTGATGGTGGAGGCGATGTTTGCCACACGGGCCACCGGCAGGTGTTCCACCGCCCCGGCCGAAGCTTTGGCCACGGCGGTGGTCAGGCCAACGCCGCCCCGCTTGGGGATGATGACGCCGTGGGCACCGGCAGCCTCGGCAGTGCGGATGACCGCGCCCAGGTTGTGGGGGTCCTCCAGGTGGTCGCATACCACCAGGAAGGGGCTTTCCCCCGCTGCCTCCAGAATATCGGAAAGCTCGGCATAGCTCCAGGCGGCAGCCACGGCAACAATGCCCTGGTGGTTCACGCCGCCGCACATAAAGTCCAGCTTGCGGCTGTCGGCTTCTTTAACAGGAATGCCCTGCTGGCGGGCCTTGGCCACCAGCGAAACAACACTGCCCTTCAGCTCGCCTTTTTGTATGTAAAGACTGTCGATCTCGCGGCCCGAACGGAGCAGCTCGGCAACGGCATTGCGTCCGGCAACTACATTTTCATCCCGGTTGGGCTTCTGCTGTCTTTCTTCCATATTTTTCTCCTTAACCCCTACCTGTTGTGGTCGGCAGGAATAAAATATACTCTAATTAGAGTTATTATACCATATTATGACGGAATGTGAAAGGAGAAAGATGCGAATTCACAAATATATCACAAATTCCTCTGTTTTTCCGGCAAAAATCAAGACCTGCCTTTTGCAGCAAAGGCAGGCCGGCATTCAGGGGTGCAGCAGCGCCATCAGCGCCGCCCCGGCGGCGGCAGCACCGCCCAGGCGGAACAACATCAGTGCCCGCCCGTTAAAATGCTTCTGTTTGGTGGGACGATAGCGCAGATTTTTGATATAACGGCTGGCCTCCTGGCGCAGCAGCGGCTCGTCCTTTTCCTGCTGCATTTCCCGCACGATCAAAATTGCCCGTTCAAAATACTCGTGGTCCATCTCCACCACTTCCACCATTTTTTTGTTTACTCCCCGCACCATTCGGCCGTCCCCCACTTTCCTTTTCGGTTGAAATTATTCTGTGCCTCTGCCCCGGTTTTATTCCCTGTGGTACAAATATTTCACCATTTAAAGCGGTTTATGCAGGGCATGAATATACAAATTGTAATTACATTTTCTTCCCTTCCTTTTCCACTCTCCCCCATGACCTGTTGAAAACTCGGTTGAAAATGTGGAAAAGTCACTGTTCGCCGCACTTTTCTTTCTTTCGGTTTTTACACAACCGATGGCGTGGTATTTTTCTTTCTCTGCCAATAATTCAACACAAAGTTGTCACCCCTTGTCGGGCCGCCCTGGCTTTGACGAATATTTTTTCGTATATGCTTCATACCACTGGCCCGACCGGCTCGAATGTGGTAGAATAACCTCAGATTTTTTCGAACCGGGAGGTGAGCCGATGCAAACCAAAACCATAGGCAACGATCTGTTGGTCACTTTGGAGGACCGCTTTGACCTGGAAACCACCCTGTTGTGCGGCCAGTGTTTTCGCTTTTTTCCCTGCGGCGAGGGCTTTCGGGGCGTGGGGCTTGACCATCCCTTAACCATCTGCCAGCCCGATGACCACACCCTTCTGTTCAGGGGCACCACCCTACAGCAGTTCGAAACCCTGTGGCGGGGCTATTTTGACCTGGATGGCGATTACGCCGCCTTGCGCAAACGGATGTCGGCCTATCCCCCGCTGGCCGCAGCAGCCGATTTTACCCCCGGCCTGCGGGTCTTGCGGCAGGGCAGTTGGGAGGCCCTGGCCACCTTTATCCTTAGCCAAAACAACAACATCAAACGCATCACCGGCATTGTGCAGCGGCTTTGCCAAAGCTTTGGCGACCCGCTGGGGGATGACCTCTACACCTTCCCTTCGGCCCAGCGGCTGGCCGCCCTTTCGCTGGATGACCTTGCCCCGCTGCGGGCGGGCTTTCGGGCAAAGTACCTTCTGGATGCCGCCCGCAAAGTGACCGGTGGTCAGCTAGACCTGGAGGCCATTGCCGATATGGATACCGACCGGGCTGCCCAGCAGCTCTGCACCATCCACGGAGTGGGGCCAAAGGTGGCCCGCTGTGCCCTGCTTTACGGCTTTGGCCATGCCGACGCCCTTCCGGTGGATGTATGGATCGGCCGCATCCTTGGCTGTCACTTCCCCGACGGCTTCCCCGCAGAGCTGAGGGACTGCGCCGGGCTGGTGCAGCAGTTTATGTTTGAATACGTTCGCCACTGTCCCGACGCCTTAAATCCCAATACATAAAAAAAGCTCCGACGCTGTCGGAGCTTTTTTGTTTCTTATTCTTTTTTCGGGTCGGGACAAACAAGGCTGACCCCCACAAACACCACCGCGGCAAGCGCCACCGAGGTGATGCTGGCATAGGGCAGGTGAATGAGGCCCAGGGTACTGCCTATGGTGGCGGCAATGCCCACCACGGCACTGGCAAGAGCCCCGGCGGTGGTTCCCCGCTTCCACAAAACGCCGCCGAAAAAGGGCACCAAACAGCCCGCGGCCAAAATGCTGTAGCCCATGGAAAGCAGCTGGATGATGTCGTTCATCCGCAGGGCCAGCAGAATGGCCACCCCACAGGCGGCCACATCCACCACCAGCATCAGGCGGCGGCAGGTTTTGCTATCGGCCTGGGGGGCAAGCATGCCCTGGTAGATATCGTGCACAAAGCTGGTGGCCACCGCAACGTAGGAGCCGTTGCAGGAGGCAATGACAGCACAGATGATGGCTGCCAGAATGATGGCCGCCACCACCGGGGGCAGCTTGGTCATCAGCAGCTCCATAAACACCGCCGAAGGGGCCAGCTCGGGAAAAAGCTGACGCCCAAACATGCCCAAAACAGGGGGAATGAAGGCGATGGGCAACAGGATCAGCCCCGCCAGGGTGTAGCCCCAGAAGGCGGTTTTGGCCGACTTGGTGGAAACGATGGTCTGAAAGCCCATCTGGTAGACCAACGCCGACAGAATGAGCGGCAGGGTGATGGAGACCAAAAATTCGCCATCAAAGGGAATGGGGTCAAAATAGGTTTCGGGAAGCTGGGTAAGCACCTGCGGCCCGGCATAAATGAATGCCGCCGCAAAGGCCACCACAATGCCAAAAAAGATGATGACCGACTGCAGGCTGGAGGCCGCCATACTGCCCAGCAGACCGGAAAGATTGGCCAATATGAGCGCCACCACGGCGGTCAGTACCACGCCCCACCGGGAGGGCATCCCCAATGCCTGGAAGATGGCCCGCCCGGCCAGCAGCTGCCCCGCCAGGGCCGAAATGACCCCGCAGATGGTGGCGATGCTGTAGATAAGCCGCGGGGCCTTGCCACGGTAGCGTTGGGTAAAATAATCCGAAACCGAAATGAACTTGTTGCGGTAAATAAATCCGCTGATGGCAGCCACCGCAAGGTAGGAAAGGCCGCAGGCGATGCCATACCAGGCGCCGCCTATGCCGTAAAGGGCGCCATATTCGGCGCCGCCTACCACAAAGCCGCTGCCGATGTGGCTGCCAATGGCGCTGCCCACCAGCAGCCAAAGGGTGGTCTGGCCCGGGGCGGCAATGGCATCCCGAAAGCTGTGGATGCGCTTTCCGGCATATTTGCCCACCAGGAACATAATGGCGACATAGGCCAGCAGAATGATAATTACAATAGAGGTCGTGGTCATGGTGTTTTCCTCTCAGGCAACATACATGGGAAAAAGGGCACCGGAAACCCGGTGCCCTGCTTCGGTTCAGTTAAGACGCTCAGGCGGCAACCTTTTCCTTCTGGGTGGCCAGGCTTACGATGATGTAGGCAACGGCGGAAGGAATGATGGGGAAGATGGTGGGGATGGGGAAGGAAACGCCGGTCCAGCTGACCAGAACGGTGAGAACACCCACCAGAGAAGCGGCAACAGCGCCCTTGGCGTTGCCCTTCTTCCAGGCTACACCGCCAACAAAGGGAACAAAGCAGGCAGCGGCCAGGAAAGCGTAGGAGTTGTTCAGCACATTGAGGATGCTGGAGGAGACCAGAGCCAGGATGGCGGAAATGCCGATGAAAGCGATGTTGATGCCCAGGGTGATCTTCTTAAGCTGAGCTTCGCTGGGGGTCTTCTTCAGGGCGCCCTGCCAGATATCGCGGGTCAGGCAGGTGGACATGGTAATAACACCGCAGTCGATGGTGGACATAACGGCTGCCAGAACAGCGGCAATGATCAGTGCGCTTACGATGGTGGGCAGTTCATTCAAAATAACGACAAAGAAAGCATCGCTGCCGGCAGCGCCGTAGGTGAAGGAACCATAGGAACCAACGAAGGCGGGCATCAAAGCCAGGGGGACCATGACCAGTGCAGACAGGAAGCAGGCCCACTTGGAAGCCTTGGCGCTCTTGGCAGAGTTGATGCGCTGATAGCTGGGCTGGTCAGTAACCATGCCGAGGATCAGGGGCAGCATCATACCGGCAAAACCGGCAGCAGACATACCGCTGAAGTTGAGAGAGGCAGCGCCCAGTGCGCCGGAAGAGATGGCGGTCTGCATTTCGCCAACAGCACCCTTGGCCAGCAGAACGGCAGTGGTGCCGATCAGGCCGATGGCAATGATGACAGTCTGCACGACCGAGGTGGCGAATGCACCCCACAGACCGGAAAGCTGGGAGTAGAGGAATACGACCAGGGCAATGACAATAACACCAACAGTGCCATTGAGACCCAAAGCTTCAAACAGGGCCTTACCGGCCATCAACTGGCCGGCGCACAGGCCGATGGAAGAAAGTGCGGTGCTCAGGTCATAGATGGTGCCGGGAACAACGTTGTTGTAACGCTGCACGGTGTAGTCGGCCATGGACATATAGCCGCCCTTGTAGATGAAGTCGTTGAGGAAGATGCCGGTGATGACCAGGCTGAGGGCACAGGCCAGGCCATAGGCACAGCCTGCCAGGCCAACTGCCGCACCTTCGGCTGCGCCGCCGACAACAAAGCCGTTGCCGATCTGGCCGCCAATGGCGCCGCCCATCAGCAGGATGATGCCGCCGCTGCGGCCCATGTTCAGGTAGGTTTCAAAGTTCCGGGAACGCTTGCGGCCATACCAGCCGATGCCGACCATGGCGGCAAAGTAGATGACCAGAACGATAACAATAGTAGTCATAAGAAAAAATCCCTTTCATTTGTATGTAATTTCAGTCTTGTTTTTATTCAATGTAGGAGCCGGCATCGTAGCCTTCGTGGATGGCAAGACGCACATTGCGCACCTTTTTGCAGTCACCGATCTTCCAAAATTCCTTGGTGATGCTGCGGAAGGCTTCGGCCTCCTCCATTTTGGGGGTCATGCCCGCTGCCATCAAAACGGTGTCGGCATTCAGCTTGCGCTGTTCGCCGCCGACTTCCACCACAATGCCGTCGGGCAGTATCTCAACACAACGGGTGTTGGCATAGGTGGTGACGCCCAGTTTTTCCATTTCGATCAGCACCGCTTCGTGGTGGAGATAGGGGGCATCCCGGCAAAACTCGGGTTTCAGGTCGATGACCGTGACCTTGCAGCCCCGGCGTGCCAGGAAGATGGCCTCTTCGCAGCCAACCAGGCCGCCGCCCACCACCACAACGTTCTTGCCGATCTTTTCCAACTGGTCGTGCATGCCCACGGCGGGCACCACATTATCCAGTTCAACACCGGGGATGTTGGGAACGATGGGGTCGGAGCCCAGCGCCGCCACAATGGCGTCGGGGGCCAGGCTCTTGGCAAGTTCAGGGGTCATTTCGGTGTTCAGCATCACTTCAATGTCACGGCTTTCCACCCGGTGGATCAGCACCTTGCGGAAACTTTCCAGCTTGGCCTTGAAGTCGACATACTGTGCAAACCTGATGGCGCCGCCCAGGGTGTCGCTCTTTTCGGCAAGCACCACCCTGTGGCCGCGGTCGGCCAGCGAAATGGCCGCCTGCATGCCGGCGGGGCCGCCGCCGATGACCAAAACCTTCTTGGGGGTTTTGGCGGGACGGACATCCTTGGCGGTATATTCTCTTCCCGAAATGGGGTTTACACTGCAGCGCACCAAACGGGAAGAATATTTGACATAAGGTACAAAGGATTCGCTGATGCAGTTGTTGCAGCGGATGCAGGGGGTAACGTCCTCCGGGCAGCCGTACAGCAGCTTGTTGGGCATATTGGGGTCGGCGATGAGGGAACGGGCAACGGCGATCATATCTACCTTGCCCTGGGCCAGCAGTTCATCGGCCTTTTCAAAGTCATCGATGCCGCCGACCACGCCCACAGCGGTCTGCTTCATGGCAGCCTTGATCTTTTCGGCATATTCCACATTCACCCCAAAGGGGTGGAAGGTATTGGGGATCATGTGCTGGTTGGTTTCGGGGTAATGGAAGGTGGCGGCGGTGATGTTGAGCAGATCGACCTTGCCGTCCAGCAGTTTTGCAAATTCCACCTGATCTTCAATGGTCAGGCCGCCCTTTACCAGCTCGCTGCCGCTCAGGCGGTATTCGATCAGCAGGTCGGGGCAGCGTTCGCGGATGGCGTCCACCACCATCAGGGGAACACGGGCACGGTTTTCCAGGCAGCCGCCGTATTTGTCGGTGCGGCGGTTGTTCAGCGGCGAAAGGAATTCGTGAAGCAGCCAGCCGTGGCCGCCGTGGATCATGACCATTTCAACGCCGCCCAGTTCAGCCATTTCGGCTGCGTCGGCAAAGCACTTTACAATGTACTGGATGGTTTCTTCGTCCAGGGCGGTGTAGGGCTTGCCCAGATGCCCGGGGGCGTCGCTGGGGGCCCAGATGGTGCCGTCGTAGTATTCAGGGTTGGTTCTTCCGCCGGGATGAAGGATCTCGACAGCAGGTATGGCATTGTGACGCTTGATGGCGTCGGTGGCCATGATCAGCGAAGGAAGCACTTCTTTGTCATCCAACGCCAGGGTCAGCCAATGGGAAATGCCGGTTTTCAGGTCGATGCGGGATTCGCCCATGTTGACAATGGCGGCGCCGCCCTTTGCCTTACCTTCAAACACCGCAATATTTTCGGGTGTGAAGTAGGATTGGGGGGTCAGGTTGGAAAGAGCGACCGGTGCCGATTCAATTCGGTTCTTCAGCACCGTGTTGCGCAGCCGCAAAGGCTTAAAAAGGTTTTCGTACATGTTAGAAGGTCTCCCCTCTTTGCAAGGATTTTCTTTAACTCTTTATCATGGTAGAGCGATAAAATTATTATACTGAATTTGGAAATAAAATCAACCTTTTTTTGCGCTTTTTTCTGCTAAATCGAAAAAGTATTATTTTTTCGTAAAAACTGCCAAGAAACAGCGTTGTCTTTCTCTCTTTTTCTTGCTAAAATATTACTGTTCTAATGTATAAAAATGAGAAAACAAAGCCTTTTGGGGCTTTTTTCACTTTCTCTATGCAGGAGGTTTGCTGCCATGTCCAATTTTTCCAACCTGTTTGCCCCCATACGGGTACGTGACGTGTATGTAAAAAACAGAATCGAATCGGCCCCCATGTCCCACAACGGTGATGTGCCTTTTTACACCCGCGAAGCCTGCGAAATGTTCGGCTCCTTTGCCAAAGGCGGCGCCGGCATTGTCACCCTGGGCGAAGCCGGCGTACACAGCCAGACCGACCACGCCCATCCCACCATGCCCCATCTGGATGATACCAAGGTACTCACCGGCCTCATCCAAACGGTGGAAACGGTACATAAATACGGTGCCCTGGCCTCCATCGAGCTGACCCATTCGGGCAACCGCGCCAAGGGTGAGTTTTTGACCGAAGGCGGCTTCGTTATGGGCCCCTCGGCCATGGAAGCCAACCTTTATGGCGACCCCGTTGTGGAAATGGATGAAGATATGATGAACATGGTGGCCGACGCCTATGCCGAAGCCGCCTTTATGGCCAAGTTTGCCGGCTGCGACATCGTTAACATCCACGGCGCCCACGGCTGGATCATCAGCCAGTTCCTTTCTGACCTGGATAACCACCGCACCGACCAATATGGCGGCTGCATTGAAAACAAAGCCCGCTTCCCCCTGATGATCGTTGACCGCATCCGCCAGCGCTGCGGCGATGACCTGCTCATCGAATTCCGCCTGAGTGCTGACGAAGACGTTCCCGGCGGCATCACCATCGACGAAACGGTGGAATTTGCCAAGATGCTGGACGGCAAGGTGGATATCATCCACGTTTCGGCTGCCACCTTCCATGTCACCGCCTCGGCTGCCCGTATGTTCCCCACCGTTTTTGTTCCCCGCGGCGTCAATGTGGAAAATGCCGCCAAGATCAAGGCGGTCTGCAAACAGTCCACCGTTGCCGTTGTGGGCGGTCTCAACGACCCCGCCCACATGGACTCCATCATCGCCAACGGCCAGGCCGACTTTGTGGTGGTTGGCCGCCAGATGCTGGCCGACCCCGAATGGCCCAACAAGGCCCGCCACGGCAAAGCTGACGAGATCATCAAGTGCATCCGGTGCGAAAACTGCATCAGCTCCGGCTTTATCCCCCATGTTCCCTTTGCCTCGGGGGTGCTGCGCTGCAGCGTAAACCCCACCTTTGGCCGGGAATATGAAAATACCCGCAAGGAAGAAAAGCCCGAACGCTCCAAAAAGGTGCTGGTGGTAGGCGGCGGCCCCGCCGGTCTGGAAGCTGCCATCACCGCCGCACGGCGCGGCCACAGTGTGGTGCTGTGCGAAAAATCCGACCATCTGGCCGCCAACATGGATTATGCCAAGAATATCGGCTTCAAAAAGGATCTGGTGGCCTTTCTGGAAGGTCTTAAGACCATCGCAGGCCGCACCCCCGGCCTCAAGATCCGCCTGAACACCAATGTGACCACCGACCTGATCCGCAATGTGGCCCCCGACGCCATCATCGTGGCCTGCGGCGCCCGACCCATCATCCCCGCCATCCCCGGCGTGGAACGCCCCAATGTTTACCATGTCACCGATCTGTTCAAAAAGAGGGTTCCTGTTGGACAGAAGGTGGTGGTCGTGGGCGGCGGCATGGCCGGCTGCGAAGAGGGTCTGGCTCTGGCCTGGCAGGGTAAGGATGTTTCCATTGTAGAGATGAAGGAAGAACTGGCCAAGGACGCCCCCTACATCCATTGGAAGCACCTGCTGACCAAGCTGGAGGAAGCCACCAAGACCTACCGCGGCACCAAGGTGGTTGCCATTGAGGAGGACGGCGTGCGTGTGGTCGACCAAAACGGCAACGAACAACTGCTGGACGCCGATACTGTTCTGATTGCCACCGGCATGCGGGGCACCTCGGAAGAATACGACAGCTGGCACGACCTGGCCG
>JAGAPB010000086.1 GCA_017847995.1 Oscillospiraceae bacterium | reverse complement strand
CAAAAAGTGTGATTGAAGTTTTTTCAGCGCACTCTTTAGAGTGCTACCACAGGAGATAGACCCTTATAGGGTCTGTTCAAACCACCAGTTCAACTGGTGGTTTTGATTTTTGGTGGAACGTAAGTTTTTGCGGTTTTCAATCGCTCTTTTCTGATGTATAATCGAATAAAGATTGTGAGGTGAAGTTATATGCATGATCCCATATTCGCTCCTCTTGATGTATCAGATTCTGTGAATAATGCCATTGAAAACCTCACGGATAAACCGACAACTGAAATGGGGAATACAATAGGTGATATCTGGTATTTGATTTTTGGTGGTATCTCTTACCACGCAGAAAAACGAAAAATCAAGTATGCTCATGCTTTGGAGGAATATCGTCAAAGTTTAGAGAATAAAGTTCTGTCTATTCCCGATTACCGCTTAAAAGAACCTGATCTTCAAGTCATTGGACAAGCTCTCGATGATTCCAAATATTGTGCTGAAAATGAAAATGTGCGGTCCTTGTTTGAAAATTTGATTGCCTCCTCAATTGACAAGGGGAAAGAGGCGTTCGTGCATCCATCTTTTTCTGGCATGATAAAGCAGATGAGTGCTTTGGATGCTAAAAACATGGCTCTTTATAAAGATGTACGCCAAATTCCAATTGTCGAATATCGTCTCGTTCGTGTAAATGGAACCTTTACAACAATCGAGCGAAATTACACCCTCGTTAATCTGGATATTGCAACTGTACATCAACAACAAGCTTCTTTTTCTTCTTTGGAAAGATTCGGTTTAATCGATATAGATTATACTATATTTATCCCTGGAGAATCCGTGTATTCTGACTTTGAAAATACAAGTATTATGCAACAAATGCGTTCTTTTGTGGTCCCCGCACCTGATGGTGGTTTTTCTCGTCCTAAGGATGATGAAGTATACAAAGAAGCAACCTTTATCAAAGGACGTGCGCTCATCACCCCACTCGGTGAAAACTTTATTAAAGCTTGTTTTGAGTAAATCTGGATCCGTTGCAGAAATTAATTCTGCAACGGATCCTTTTTTGATCAGTTGGGCAGTTCCCCAGCGGTGGCGATGAGCCGGCGTACCTGGGCCGCCAGATCGGGGTAGCGGGTCAGTTCGGGGTCGGCACGGAACAGGGCGGAGGCCTCCTGCTGGGCAAGCTCCAGCAGGGCGATATCCTGGGTGAGGTCGGCCAGCCGAAGCTGGGGCAGACCGTGCTGGCGGGAACCGAAGAAGTCGCCCGGTCCGCGGAGCTTCAGGTCCTCTTCGGCAATTTTGAAGCCGTCGGTGGTGCGCTTCATGGTGTCCAGACGCTTGGTGGAAAGCTCCCCCTTGCTGTCCGAAACCAGGATGCACCAGGATTTTTCGCTGCCGCGGCCCACACGCCCACGCAGCTGGTGGAGCTGGCTGAGACCAAAGCGCTCGGCGTTTTCCACCATCATGATGACGGCCGAAGGGACATCCACCCCCACCTCGATGACGGTGGTGGCCACCAGAAGCTGGGTCTCGCCCCGCACAAAGCGGCCCATAATGGCCTCTTTGTCTTTGGGCTTCATTTTGCCGTGAAGCAGCTCGACTTTGTAGCCCACAAAGGCGGGTGCGGCGATCTGTTCCAGATAATCCTCGGCGGCCAGCAGGCCCTCGGGGGTCTGTTCGTTTTGTTCCACCAGCGGGCAGACAATGTAGGCCCGGAAGCCCTTGTCCAGATAGTCCCGGATAAAGCCAAAGGCGCGCTGGCGCTTGGCGCTGTCGATGACCAAAGTTTCCACCGGGGTGCGGCCGGGAGGAAGCTGGTCGATGACCGAAACATCCAGGTCGCCGTAGATCATCAGGCTGAGGGTGCGGGGGATGGGGGTGGCCGACATGATCATCATGTGGGTGGCGGTGCCTTTTTCCCGCAAGGTGACACGCTGCCCCACGCCGAAGCGGTGCTGTTCGTCGGTGATGACCAGGGCCAGGTTTTGCCACTGCACATCATCGGTAAGCAGGGCGTGGGTGCCGATGCAGAGGTCGATCTGCCCCATGGCAAGGGCCTCTTTTAATTTGCGCTTGTTGGCTGCGGTAAGGGAACCGGTCAGCAGCCCTACTTTGACCCCAAAGGGGGCCAGAAGGCCGCACAAGGTGCGGTGGTGCTGCTCGGCAAGAAGTTCGGTGGGAGCCATCAAAGCGCATTGCAGGCCGTTTTTGGCGGCCAGCCAGCCGCAGGCGGCGGCAACCAGGGTTTTGCCCGAACCAACATCCCCCTGGATCAGGCGGTTCATGGGGCGGTTGGTGCACAGGTCGGCAAAGGCGTCGTCGATGGCCCGCTGCTGTGCCCCGGTGGGGGTAAAGGGCAGGGTGGCGTAAAATTCCTGGGGGTCGTGGTAGACCAGAGGGCGGGCGGTGTTTTGCCTGCGTCCCCGCTTTACAGCAGCCAACCCCAGGCTGAGGGTAAACAGTTCCTCGAAGATGAAACGGCGGCGGGCATCTTCGGCCTGCTGCGGCGTTTCGGGGGTGTGGAGGCGGCGCAGGGCCTGGGACAATTCAGGCAGATCAGCCCGCAGGCGGATCTCTTCGGGCAGGGGGTCAGGCATTGTGTCGGCCAGGGGCAGCACGGCGGCCATATCCTGGCGCAGCCGGGTTTGGGTCAGCCCGGCGGTAAGGGGATAGAGGGGCAGCAGCTCGCTGCAGCTTGCGGAGAACACCTGGGGGGAATCCAGTTCCCGGCGCAGCAGGGTGCCGCTGAGCCGACCATAGAAAATATATTCCTGCCCAATGCGGAGGTTTTCCACCGTGTATTTGGCGTTGAAGAAGGTGATGTGCACCACGCCCGACTGGTCGGCGGCGGTCAGCTTCCAGACCGAAAGGCCCTTGCGGATGCGCTGTTCCCGGCCTTTGGTCAGCAGGGTGAGCCGCAGGGCGCAGGGTTCGCCCAAAGGGGCCTCGTGGGCATAGGGGCAGCTGCGCAGGTCAAGGTAGCCCCGGGGGAAGTGACGCAGCAGGTCGGCGGCGGTTTCGATACCCAGCTTGTGGTACATGGCGGCACGCTTTTCGCCCACGCCCTTCAGGTAGCGGATGTTGTCATTCAGGTTCAGGGCCAACGGTGGTCACCTCCTTTGATGTTTCTGCCTTGATTATACTATAAGATTTGGGGCTTTGTCACCGTTTGTTCGAAAACCTGCCAAAAAACGCCCTTGGCAACGTGGTGTTTTTGGCTGAAACAGGGGCAAAATTATGGTTGACAAGACCTCTATACTGCTGATATAATTATAAGGCTGTCACGATCCATTAGCTCAGTTGGCAGAGCATTTGACTTTTAATCAAAGGGTCCGGGGTTCGAATCCCCGATGGATCACCAAAAATCGACAAGTCTCAATAGAGGCTTGTCGATTTTTACTTATTCCCTTTTCACTATTCCCTTTTCACTAACGAATAAGTGTCGATTTTTGGAAAGTAATAGGTTATAGTGAATAGTGAAGAAGTTTGAAAGGAAAGAGTGCATCGATGTCAAGTCCACTTCTTGATAAATCAAAGGCATTTGCCCTGCAGATAATCAAAGTATGCAATGCGATTAAGGCCGCAAAAAAAGAATCGGTACTTACCAATCAGTTGATACGTTCCGGCACCAGTATTGGTGCAAATATTCGGGAAGCATTTTATGCTCACGGAAAAGCGGATTTTATTGCAAAGCTGCAAATTGCACTGAAAGAATGCTCAGAGAGTGAATATTGGCTGGAATTGCTGATTGAAAGTGGCTATTACGATGATGCAACGATTCTTGAACAATGTATCGAGATAAAAAAGCTTTTGATCGCATCCATTAACACAGCAAAGAATAACAAACAAATGACATCCATGATGTAAGATTTGCCACAAAACCCAAATTTAGGAAATGATTATGGATAAAATATTTTTCAAAAATACATTATTGGGAAGAACGCTGCGGTGCATTCTGGGGCTGTTTTTGTACGCGCTGGGGGTCTATTTGACCCTGCGGGCCAATATTGGCCTGGCCCCGTGGGAGGTGCTGGCCATGGGCATTGCCGGCCGAACGGGGCTGATCTATGGCAACGCCAACCTGATGGTCAGCTTTGTGGTGCTGGCACTGGATGTGCTGATGCGGGAGCGCATCGGAATCGGCACGGTGCTGAACACCATCATCTGCAGCAAGGCTGTGGACCTTTACCTCTGGCTGGATCTGGTGCCCCAGCAGGAAAGCGTGGGCATGGGCATCCTGCTGCTGGTGGCCGGCATGTTTGTGGTGGCCATCGGCCAGTGGGTCTACATATCCCCCGGCCTTGGCAGCGGTCCCCGCGACTCCTTTATGGTGGGGGTAGGCAAGCGGCTGCGCAGGCTGCCCATCGGCCTGGTGCAGAACGGCATTTTGCTGACTGTGCTGCTGGTAGGGTGGCTGCTGGGCGGCCCGGTGGGCATCGGCACCCTCATTTCGGTGGTGGGCATGGGCACCGCCATGCAGATCGTTTTCCGCACCGTAAAATTTGAGCCCCGCAATGTGGAACACGAAAATGTGGTGCAGTCCTTCCAAAAACTCGGCAAATAAAAAGAGAACCCCCGAACCTCTGGTTCGGGGGTTTTGTGTTTAGTGGCTGAGCAGTTCGGAGATGACGGCCAAAACCTTATCGTGGCAGCCGCCACAGCCGGTGGAGGCCTTGGTCACTTCCTGAATATACTTGAATTCTTCCTCGATCTGCCGCAGGTCGGTGCCTTCGTGCAGGGCCTTTTCAATATCAGAATAGCGGACCTGGTTGCAGTTGCAGATCACGGTGTCGATGTATTCTTTGGTTCGATGAAATTTGCTTGTGCTCATAATAGATTTCCTCCTGATGTTTTTTGAATTGCTTTATGTTACTCAATGGGCTCAAAGTCGGCGGCGCCGTGCTTGCACAGAGGGCAGACGATATCCTGGGGAAGGGTCTCGCCTTCATATACCCAGCCGCAGATTTTGCAGACATAGCCCTTTTTGCCCTCGGTTTCGGGCTTGGGCTTGACGTTTTCCAGATAGTAGGTGTAGGTCATGGTTTCCTTATCGCTGAGGATGCGGGCCTCGGTAACAGAGCAGATGAACATGCCGTGGGTGTCCAGGTCCACATACTGTTCCACCTTGAGGGAGAGGAAGGCGTTGATGTAGCGGGGCAGGAAGACCAGGCCGTTATCGGAGCGGAAGGGGGTGCAGCCGGCAAATTTATCCACAACGCGGCCGCTTTGGAAGCCGAAGGCCTCGAACACCTTGAAGGGGGCTTCCACCGACAGGCAGTTGACATTCATGATGCCGGTCTGCTTGATGACGTGGTGGGAGTAGTTATCCTTGTTGATGGTGACAGCCACACGGTTGGGGGTGTTGGTCACCTGGGTGATGGTGTTGACGATGAGGCCATTGTCCTTTTTGCCGTCGTTGCTGGTAACAACATACAGGCCATAGCCGATCTTGAACAGGGCGGACATATCCTGCTTGTTGGCGGTTTTGTCGCTGCGGGCGATGTATTCCATGCACAGCTCGTCGGCCAGAGTGTCCAGCTGCTCCATGTTTTCGGGGCTGAGGGCCGACTTGATGGTGATGACCGGTTCGGCAATGGTGATATTCTTGCTCTTGGCAAAGCTTTCCTTCATGATGTGGGCGGCGGTGGGAGCCCAGCTTCCGTTTTCGATCAGGGCGACGGTGCGGTTCTGGAAGTTGCGCTCGGTCAGATGTTCGATAAAGCTGCGCATGAAGGGGAAGGGTTCGGCATTGTAGGTGGTGGTGGCCAAAATCAGCTTGCCGTAGCGGAAGGCGTCGGCCACGGCCTGGGACATATCGCAGCGGGCCAGGTCATGGATGACCACCTTGGGGCAGCCGCGGGTGCGCAGGCGTTCGGCCAGCAGTTCCACGGCCTTGCGGGTGTTGCCGTAAACCGAGGTGTAGGCAATGACGATGCCTTCACTTTCCACGCTGTAGGAAGACCAGGTGTTGTAAAGGTTGAGGTAGTGGCCCAGATCTTCGGCAAGGACGGGGCCGTGGAGGGGGGCGATGATCTGAATATCCAGGTCGGCGGCCTTTTTGAGCAGGGTTTGTACCTGTGCGCCGTATTTGCCCACGATGCCGATGTAGTAGCGGCGGGCTTCGTCATCCCAGGGCTCGGTGGTATCCAGGGCGCCAAATTTGCCAAAGCCGTCGGCCGAGAAGAGCACCTTGTCGGTGCTGTCGTAAGTGACCATGACTTCGGGCCAGTGGACCATGGGGGCAAACACAAAGGTGAAGGTATGCTTGCCGGTGGAAAGAGTGCCGCCGTTTTCCACCACCAGGGTGTTTTCAAACCCGCCGCCAAAGAACTGTTCCATCATGGCAAAGGTTTTGGCGTTGCCCACGATGGTGGCATTGGGATAGGTGTTGACAAAGTTTTTGATGTTGGCCGAATGGTCGGGCTCCATGTGCTGCACGATGAGGTAATCGGGCTTGCGGTTGCCCAGCACGGCGGCAACGTTATCCAGCCACTGGTGGCCAAAGCCGGCGTCAACGGTATCAAAAACGGTGATCTTGTCATCCATTACCACATAGGAGTTGTAGGCCATGCCGTTGGGTACCACATACTGGCCCTCGAACAGGTCTACCTGGTGGTCATTTACCCCTACATAGAAGATGTCTTTGGTAACATTTCTCATTTTGTTGTCCTCCCTCGTTCTATTTCCTTTTCTTCTGAAAAATTGTTGACTTTAATTATCAAGATTATTATATCGAAAGATAAAAAGAAATACAATAGTACTTTTGTCAAAATTATAACAAATTATTAGTTGGTTTTTGATCAACCCCCAACGAGGCCAACGGAAAAAGGGGGTCAATCCTTTTCGGAGTGGTCGGATTCGTAGTCCAGCACCTTGCGGAACTGTGTTTCATAAAGATCGCGGTAGATGCCGTCGGCAGCCAGCAGTTCCTCGTGGGTGCCCTGTTCGGCAATGACGCCATCCTTTACCACCAGGATACAGTCGGCCTTGAGGATGGTGGAAAGGCGGTGGGCGATGACGATGCTGGTGCGGCCCTCCATCAACTTTTCCAGGGCATCCTGGATGGCGTTTTCCGAGATGGAATCCAGGGCGCTGGTGGCTTCGTCCAGAATGAGGATTTTGGGATCCTTGAGGATGACGCGGGCCAGAGAAAGACGCTGCTTTTCGCCGCCCGAAAGCTTGAGCCCCCGGTTGCCCACCATGGTTTCAAACCCTTCGGGCTGGTTGTGGATGAAATCGAGGATGCTGGCGGCGCGGCAGGCCTCTTCCAGTTCCTGCAGGGTGGCGTCGGGCTTGGCGTACAGCAGATTTTCGCGGATGGTGCCGTTGAAGAGGTAGCTTTCCTGAGAGACAACGCCGATGCAGCTGCGCAGATAGGACAGGTCGAAGTTGCGCACATCCAAACCGGCAACGCGCACCCGGCCGCCCTTTACGTCATACAAACGGGGGATGAGGTTGACCACCGTGGATTTGCCGCTGCCGCTGGGGCCAACGATGGCGTACATTTTTCCGCCGGGCACGGTGAAGTGGATGTCGGTGAGCAGAGGCTTTTCGGGGTCATAGCTGAAGCTGACGTGCTCAAAGATGATATCCTTGCAGGTGACATCGGGGCGCTGGCCGTGCTTGGGCGGAAAGATGGTGTTTTGTTTGTCAAAGTAGTCGAAGATGCGGGTGAACAGGGCCAGCGAACGGGTGAAGTCCACCTGCAGGTTGAGCAGCGACTGCACCGGGCGGTAGAGGCGGTTGATGAGGGCCACGGTGGCGGTGATGGTGCCGACGGTGAGGGTGGGGTCGCCCTGGCTGATGATGAGCCAGCCGCCGGCAAAATAGATGAGCAGGGGGCCGATCTGGGTGAACATCCCCATGACCACATGGAACCATTTGCCGCTGCGCTGTTCTTTCAGGGCATATTGGGTCACTTCTTCGTTAACAGCCACAAAGCGTTTGTATTCGTCGGCCTCGCGGGCAAAAAGCTTGACCAGCAGCGAGCCGCTGACGCTCAGGGTCTCGTTGACAAGCTGGTTCATTTCGTCCTGCTTGGCCTGGCTTTCGGTCAGCAGCTTCCAGCGGGTTTGGCCCACACTTTTGGTGGGCAGTATCAGCAGGGGGATGACCACGATGCCCACCAGGGCCAGCTTCCAGCTCATGCCGAACAGGGCCACCACGGTGGTGACAACGGTGGCAATGTTGCTGACAATGCTGGTAAGGGTGCCGGAGATGACCGAGCTGACCCCATTGATGTCGCTGTTCATGCGGGTTAGGATGTCGCCCTGCTTTTCGGTGGTGAAGAAGGAGTGGGGCATGTGCTGCAGATGGTGGTACATCTGGTTTTTCATATCAAAGATGATGCGCTGGGAGATCCAGGCGTTGATGTAGCTTTCCAGCACGCCGATGACCTGGGAGACAGCCAGGGTGACAAAGGCGGCCAGCAGAAGCTGGACCAGCAGGGCCATATCACGGCCCATCAGGGCTTCGTCCACGATGCGCCCGGTGATGATGGAGGGCAGCAGCCCCACCGTGGCCGAAAGCAAAATGGCCACAAACACCAGCAAAAATTGGAACCAGTAAGGCTTAAGATAGGAAAGGATGCGCAGCAGAAGTTTGCTTGTTACCTTGGGCATGTTCTGCTTTTCTTCCTCGGTCAAAAATCCGCGGGGGCCAAGTCCTCGCCCCATTCCTGTGGCCATAGATGCACTTCCTTTCGTCACAGAGTTTTGCTTGTTACCAGTATACAATGAAAAGGCGGCAATTTCCACAAAAAAAGAGACACCCGGGCGGATGTCTCCTGAAAAGTTACAGACGGTAGAAGGTTTGGTAGATCTGCTTCTGGCTGGGTTTGCTGCGGGCGGCCTGCAGCAGCCAAAGGCGCACCGGCTCCATTTGGGTGGTGGCCCGGCGGATGAACTGGTCAAATTCGGCAAAGGTGGTCAGCTCGCTGTCGGGAATGTAGGTGATGACCTCCCAGTATTTATAGCGCAGCAGCTCGGCAGCGGGGTCGGCGGCGTCGTAGCCGCGGGGCATGGTTTTAAGCTGTTCACCCGAAAGAGGAATGGGGCATTCCCGCAGGATGGCGTCGAACTCCCAAAAGTTTTCGCGAATGTAGTCGCGGATGCGGTTGGTGTCGGCGGTGGATTCACACCACAGGCCGGTGCCGAAGCAGCTGCTGCCCGGGGCGATGCGCAAAAAGTAGCCGATGGGCAGCCAGGATTTGCGGTCGGGGGAGATGTAGGCCCGGAAGGCGGGGTTATAGGGCGGCTGGTTGTGGTGATAGCGCATATCCCGGGCGATGCGGTACATCCAGTCTTTGGCCTGGCCATAGAGGATGTCGTCGGCCAGCTTGGGGGCACTTTCGGCAATGGCAAAGCGCACCACCTCCAGCAGGTCGAGGTAATCTTTGCGGGCAGATTCGTATTGTTTATGATTTTCGTGGAACCAGGGGCGCTCGTTGTGGGCCTCCAGCTCGGCACAGTATTTCAGCATGCGTTCAAAATCCATGGGGGTTCTCCTTTGCGGTGGTGGATCTATTTTATCACATTTGGGTCAAGCTTTCCAAGAGTGTATCGTTTGTGGTATACTGGGCAAAGAAAACATTGGGGAGGGCCAGCCATGTTCAAGGATAAGATTGCGGTGGTGACAGGCGGTGCCAACGGCATTGGCAAGTGCATCTGCCAGGAATTTGAAAAGGCAGGGGCAAAGGTCTGTGTCATCGATATTGCCGAGAACCCCTACTTTGTGGGGGACGCGGGCGACAAAGAGACCCTGCGCCGCTTTGTGGAAAAGGTGATTGGTGACTATGGCCATGTGGATTACCTCATCAACAACGCAAAGCCCGGCATGAAGGGCATTTTTGAATGCAGCTATGAGGAATTTGAGCAGGCCCTGCAGGTGGGCGTGACCGGTCCGTTTTATCTGACCAAGCTGCTGCTGCCCCACTTTGCCCCCGGTGCCGCGGTGGTGAATATTTCCAGCAGCCGTGACCTCATGAGCCAGGCCAACACCGAAAGCTACACCGCCGCAAAGGGCGGCATTGCGGCCCTGACCCACGCCATGGCGGTCAGCCTGGGCGGAAAGGTGCGGGTCAACGCCATTGCTCCCGGCTGGATCGACACCCAGCACACCCAATACCAGGGCCCCGACGCCCTGCAGCACCCCGCCGGCAGGGTAGGCAACCCCAAGGACATCGCCCATCTGGCCCTCTTCCTTTGCTCCGAAAAGGCGGGCTTTATCACCGGCGAGAACATCTGCGTAGACGGCGGCATGACCAAACTGATGATCTACCACGACGACAAGGGCTGGAAGCTGGAGCCCTGAAGGCCAATGGAGGATAACATGCAGGAAAAACTGATTTGTGTGGATATTTTTGACCGGGAGATCGGCAGTGCCGAAAAGCTGGAGGCGCACCAAAAATGCCTGCTGCACCGGGCCTTTTCGGTCTTTTTGGTGCAGGACGGCAAGATGCTGATCCAGCGCCGGGCTGCCCACAAGTACCATTCGGGCGGAAAGTGGGCCAACGCCTGCTGCAGCCACCCCCGTGTGGGCGAGGACCTGCCCACCGCCACCCGCCGCCGCTTGCAGGAAGAGCTGAACCTGGAGGGCATCGGGTTGGAGGAACTGTATGGCTTTGTTTACTGCCACCGGTTCGAGGATGGATTGTGGGAGTATGAATATGACCACGTGTTTGTGGGGCAATGTGACCAAACTCCCGACCTGAACCCCGAAGAGGCCGACGCCTGCCGCTGGGTGGACTATGACGAGCTGGCCCAAGAACTGCTGGAACACCCCGACCGATTTGCGGTGTGGTTCCGCATCTGCGCCCCCAGGGTGCTGGCCTGGCTGAAAGAACAGCAATAAAAAAAGACCGGAGCAGCGCTCCGGTCTTTTTGTTTGGCTTAAATTTTAGAACATTGCAACAACGGCACCCTGATAGGTTTCGTCGATGAAGGTGCGAACTTCGTCGCTCTGCAGGGCCTTGGCCAGAGCCTGGACGCCCTCGTTCTTTTCGTTGCCTTCCTTAACGACCAGGATGTTGGCGTAGGTGGTGGCAGCCAGAGAGTCCTTTTCTTCCTTGGCCAGAGCGTCGGAAGAGGCGTTCAGACCGGCTTCGATGGCGTAGTTGCCGTTGATAACGGCGATGTCAACGTCCTGCAGGGAGCGGGCCAGCTGGGCGGCTTCCAGTTCGATGATCTCCAGGTTCAGGGGGTTTTCGATGATGTCGTTCTTGGTGGCGGAAAGGCCGGCGGCGGGGTCGATCTTGATCAGGCCGTTGGTTTCCAGCAGCAGCAGGGCGCGGGCTTCGTTGGTGGTGTCGTTGGGAACGGCAACCTTGGCGCCTTCGGCCAGGTCAGCCAGAGCTGCGGTTTTGCCGGGGTAGATGCCCAGGGGTTCGTAGTGGATGGCGGCAACGGTTACCAGGTGGGTCTCGTTCTGTACATTGAAGTCATCCAGGTAGGGCTGATGCTGGAAGTAGTTGGCCAGCAGTTCGCCCTGTTCCACAACCAGGTTGGGCTGTACGTAGTCAACAAATTCGGTGATTTCCAGGGTGTAGCCGTCCTTGGCCAGAATTTCCTTGGCAACTTCCAGAATTTCGGCATGGGGGGTGGGGGAAGCGGCAACGGTGATGGTGGTGTCCTTGGCGGCGCCGCCGCAGGCGGTCAGGGAAAGGGCCAGAACCAGGGCAAGTGCAAGTGCGAGAATCTTTTTCATTTGTATTTCCTCCTTGAAATAAATGGGGATAAACCTTTAATTTTTACGGCGGTCGGAAGAAGAGGCGATGCGCATGCCAACTTCCTGCATGACCTGTACCAGCAGGACCAGAATGATTACGGTGATGAGCATGATCTCATCTTCGTAGCGATAGTAGCCGAAGCGGATGGCGATGTCGCCCAAACCGCCGCCGCCCACAAAACCGGCCATGGCGGAATAGCCAAGGATGGTGGTGACCGAGATGGCGGCCCCCACGATCAGCGAGGGCTTGGCTTCGGGCAAAAGGACCTTCCAAACGATTTGGGCGTTGGTGGCACCCATGGACTGGGCGGCCTCAATGACGCCGGGGTCAACCTCCTTGATGGAGGATTCCACCATGCGGGCGATGAAGGGTGCGGCCGCGATGACCAGGGGGACCACGGTGGCCGAAGAGCCGATGGTGGTGCCCACAATGGCACGGGTTACAGGCATGACCCACACCAGCAGGATGAGGAAGGGGATGGAACGAAGCAGGTTGATGATGACGCCCAAAACACGGTTGAAAACCGGCAGGGGAAGGATGCTGTCCTTTTCGGTGATGACCAGCAGCAGCCCCAGGGGCAGGCCCAACAGATAGGCCATGGCGGTGGAAGCAAGGGTCATGTAGATGGTATCCAGCAGACCTTCGCCAAGCATGATCCAGGTTGCGGCATCAAACATTGAACTGCACCTCCTCCACAGTCAGACCACGGGTGGTCAGGTAGTATTTCATCTTTTCGGCAACGGTGGGGTCTTCGGGCATTTGCAGCACCATTTGGCCAAAGGCCTTGCCGTCGATATCCCGGGTGTCGGCAAACATGATGTTTACCGGAGCCTTGAATTCCAGCACCATGCCGGCGATGACCGGTTCGCTGCTGGCGGTGCCGTCAAAGACGATGCGCAGGGCGTTGCTGCCCACATTCCGCTGCACCTCGCCCGCCCGGTGGAAGACCAGCTTCTGGGCGGCCGCGGTTTTGGGCCGGGTGAAGATCTCCTGCACGGTGCCGCTTTCGGCAATTTGGCTGTCGGCAATGATGGCAACATGGGTGCAGATCTCTTCGATGACCGACATCTCGTGGGTGATGATGATGACGGTGATGCCCAGGCGGCGGTTGATATCCCGCAGCAGGGTGAGGATGGAACGGGTGGTTTTGGGGTCAAGGGCGCTGGTGGCTTCGTCACACAGCAGGACCTTGGGGTTGGTGGCCAGGGCGCGGGCGATGGCAACACGCTGCTTCTGGCCGCCCGAAAGCTGAGAAGGATAGGCGTCGGCCCGGTCGGCCAGGTCTACGATCTCCAGCAGCTCTTTGGCACGGGCGATGGCGTCTTCCTTTTTTACACCTGCAATTTCCATGGGGAAGCAGATGTTTTGCAGTGCGGTGCGCTGCATCAGCAGGTTGAACTGCTGGAAGATCATGCCCATGCTGCGGCGGGCTTCGTTGAGGGCCTGGGCGTTCATAGCGCCCAGGTCAACGCCGTCGAACAAAACGGTGCCGACGGTGGGTTTTTCCAAAAAGTTCATGCACCGCACCAGGGTGGATTTGCCGGCACCGCTCATGCCGATGATGCCGAAGATCTGGCCGGGCAGAATATCCAGGTTGATATTCCGCAGGGCGTGTACCTCACTGGTTTTGGTGTGGAAGGTTTTGGAAAGGTTTTGGATACTGATGATGGGCTGTGCTTGCATGACAGAGGCTCACCACTCTTTTCTTTCAAAATTGATAAAACAAAAAACAGGCCGGAGCCATGGCGGCTTCGGCCTGTGTGGAATACAAAACAAATGGTTCCATAGAAACAGCAAACCAAATCCCTTTTGTAAACGGCGCAAAAAGGAAACGGCTATGGCATTGTTTTAAAAATTCACACAAACAGAGAGCCCGCGCATGTCGCACATACCATCGTTACACATCATATAACGGACTCCCCTTTCTTTGTTTAGAATGAATACATGATAGCATAACCGCCCAAAGGACGCAAGGGGTCTTTGGAAAAAATAAGAGAAAGATTGTGAAATATGGGGGAGAGTGGGGAAAAGAAAAGGCCCTCCCGAACCTTTTTCGGGAGGGCGTGGGGATTATTCTTCGGTCGGTTCAGCCGTTTTGGGGGCGGGGTTGCTCAGCCAGGTGACGTTGGTGGGGATGACCTTGATCTTGCCCACCAGCTCGGGGTCGGGCTCGGGCAGCACCCAGGGGCCGTTGGCCGGGTCGAGGGTGAGGTGGTCGATGCGCACCCCATCCAGGGTGGCCACCGTCTTGTTGTTGGCGGCCTGATAGTCCAGCTTCAGCTCGATGAACACATCGTCGCCGAAGGTGCCAAGGTTGGCCAGGTTGCGGAATCGGGCGTAGTCGCTGTAAAACTCAAGGGTGATGCGCTTGGCGTTGGGGAAGGTTTCGGCACTGATGATGGAGGTGTCGCTGCGGGTGCCGTACATGGTAAACCCACGCAGGTTTTCGCAGCCCTTAAATTCTGTAACAGCGGCAACCCAGCTATTTACCTTCAGATTGTTGACGTCGCAGTTGGTCAGATCCACCACAATGTCGCTGCGGAAAGCATCAAGTGTCAGATTTGCCGCCTTGCCGATCTTCAGACTGGAGAGGTCGGGGGTGCGTTCCCCGTTCTCTTCGTCCCACCAAGCCTCCATATTAATGGTCATCTCCACAAGCTGGGTCATATCCTCAAAGACGGAATAGTCCTGCAGCTCCGGCCCAACGGTCAAAAACTCCAGATTGGGGGTATAGCGCAGCAGACCGGCATCCATTTTATAGTTGGCGCCGTTCTCCATCTCGTCGGGATAGATGCCCATGGTGGACCAGCTGACGTCAAGCTCATGGATATGTTCCAGATCGTAGAGGGTGACATCCTCGGGCTGTTCGATCCAGCGGGAGCTCAGCACCTTACAGTAAAGCACCTGCAGCAGATAGGGGTCGTAGCTTTTCACCACGTCCACCACCTTCTGGCTGGCTTCCAACTCGGCCTTCAGTTCTTCGGTGGCGGCCTTCAGGGCGGCGGTGGCAGGGGCTTCGTAGGCGGTATGCTCGCACTTTACCAATTCGGCCTTGTCGGACAGGGGATTTTTGATGGTGACCACCGACTCACCCTGCTTGATATAGGGGAAGAAGTCGTTGCCCCTCTGCTGGGGCTGCACAATGATGTTTTCCCCGGTGTAATCGGGCCATTCTTCCTTGGTGACGGGGTCTATGTACCGCTCGCCGTAAATGTCAAGATAGACATAGGCGGTGATTTCACCGGTTACCGCACCTTTTTCCAATTCGATCTTTTTAATATCAAAGGTGGAGCCGGTGCCGTTGGGATTTTTATAGGCTTCGGGGGTTCCCTCCCACGAAAAGGTCAGGTGACCGTTCCAGAGGGGCTGCCAAAGAAAGACGAAGTATTTTCCTCTGGTGTCTTCATCCAGGGTCAGCACTTCTCTTTGGGTTTCGGGTTGGCTTTCTTCGGGCGGCACAGCCTCGGGAGTTGCAGTTGTGGCGCAGCCTGCGCACACTGCCAGCACCAACAAAACAGCAAGCAGAACAAGATGTTTTTTCATGTTGTACGCTCCTTTGGGTCAGGCGGAAAGCCCCGCTTCCGCCAATGGGTTCTCGTCCTCTTTTTTAAAGAGTGGGTTCTTCTTCGGGTTTTGCTGCAGGTTCGGCGGGCTTTTTGTCCTTGCTGATCAAGCTGCTGATGCGGTCCATGGTTTCGGGCACCAGGTTGAGCAGGCGGTCCACGGTCTGGCCCTTGTCGGCAAGCTGCAGCAGCTGCACGCGGCCTTCCTTCAGCACCAAAAAGGCGATGGGGGTGACGGTGACACCGCCGCCCGCGCCGCCGCCGAACTTGTCGGTCTGGGCGGCCTTGCCGGTGTCGGCGCCGCCGCTGGCAAAGGCAAAGGACACCTTGGAAACGGGGATGATGGTGGTGCCGTCCTCGGAATGGATGGGGTCGCCGATGATGGTGTCGGCGTTTACCATGCCTTTGAGGTTGTTGAGCACATTGTCGTTGAGGGAATTGATGTTTTCTTTACCCATGGTTGGTTCCTCCAATATATTCAAGATGGATGGTTTTCTATCAAAGACCGCTCAGGCGGTTTTTTGCGTTTTTTCGCGGGTGACAAGGGCCCACAGCAGCCCCGCGGCAAAGCCGCCGGCGCCCAGCAGGGCAAACAGGGGAGCAAGGCTTGCCGTCAGCCAAACTTCGGCAGCTTCCTCTTTGCCCAGATAATCAAAGCCGATGTTGATTTCGGGCTTGCAGCCAAAGCGGAGCAGGTTTTGCAGCAGGCCCAGGGCGGTGTAGACTGCCTGGTTGGCACGTCCAAAGGCGATGGCTGTTTCGGCGGCGTCTTCCTTGGCCACCAGCATATCCAGCCGCAGCTTTTTCACCCGTGTGTGGCGCAGGATAAATACCACAAAGCCTTTCAGCCTGCCCAGCACCTCGGGCAGCAGGTCGGCGTACTGGGTGAGGGTGTCCACCGGGCCGGGCTGTGCCGCTTTTTCAGCAGGTTGGGCCTGTTTTTGGGGGGCGGGGGTCTTTTCAGGCGGTTCTTTTTTGGGTTTGGACCGGGGCAGCAGGGGGAACCGCAGGAACAGCCACCTTGCCGTGGCTGAAAGTTCCTCCTTCCAGTGCAGCTGCAGGCGCACCGGACAAAGCAGCAGCAAAAACAGCGCTGCCAATACCATCAGCACAATTTTCATGCTGCTCTCCTTTCCGGTTGGTTATCCCGTGTTGTGTTATTCCTGCTGGTTGTCGTAAAAGCCCACCTGGCCTTCCAGGGGTTCTTCCCCTTCGGGATAGACGACAGCTTCGGTTTCGGGCTCTTCTTCAACAGCGTCGATGGGGGGCAGTTCCGAAATGGAGGAAAGCCCAAAGGTGCGCAGGAAGTGGTCGGTGGTGCGGTAGGAGATGGGGCGTCCGGGCAGGTCGAGGCGGCCGGCCTCTTCGATGAGGCCCTTTTCGGTCAGCGAGACCACAACGCCGCTGCTGTCAACACCGCGCACCTGGTCCACAAAGCTGCGGGTAACAGGCTGGTTGTAGGCGACCACCGACAAAACCTCCAGGGCGGCCTGGCTCAGGGGGACATTGCGGCGCACCTCCAGTGCGGCCTTGATGACCGGGGCGTATTCGGGACGGGTGGTCAGTTGATAGCGGTCCTCCAGACGCTGGAGCATCAGGGGGTGTTCGGTTTCTTCCAGCCAGTCGCCCAGGCTGCGCAGCAGACGCTCGGTGGTGGCGGTGTCCTGCTCCAGCACTTCGGCAATGCGGTCGGCCTCGATGGGCTCGCCGCAGGCAAACAAAATGGCAAAGATCTGATTTTGTGTTTTACTCAGGGTCATAGTTTTTCTCCCTTATTCAAAGGATCATTCCGGCCGTTCCACCTTGCGGTGGAAGGTCAGCTCCTGGGTTTGGTCGTCCATGGTGACGCGTTTGGATTTCAGCAGTTCCAGCACCGCAAGGAAGGTGGCAACGATCTCGCTGCGGCCGCCCTTGTTTTCCTCAAACAGGCGGGAAAAGTGGAGCTTGCTGTTTTTGTACATACGGCGCATGATATGTATGATGCGGCTGTTGACCGAGACCACCGGCTTGGCCACCAGAGGGGTAAAGGTGGTTTGCTGGGGCGGCAGGCGGCGTTTGCCGCGGCCCACGGCGTCAAAGTAGCTGTGCATCAGGTCGGTGGCGGGATGGGTCAGGCGGTAAAGCAGGTCGACCTCCATCTCCATGGGCTGGCGCACAAACAGCACCTGGCCCAGGTTGCGGGCCGAAAGTTCGGCAGCGGCACGCTTGCAGGCGGCATATTCCACCAACTGACCCACCAGTTCGGCCCGGGCCTGCTTTTCTTCTTCCTCATACTTGGGCAGCAGGCTGATGGTTTTGAGGTGGATGAGGCGGCTTGCCATATCCAAAAACTCGCTGGCAACCTCAAGGTCATGGCTTTGCCACTCCCGGATGTACTGCATATATTGGGTTAGCAACGAGGAAATTTCGATCTCGTAGATATTCATCTGATGTTTGGAAATGAGATGAAGCAGCAGATCCAGCGGCCCCTCGTATTCGGCCACCTTAAAAGTCAGCTTTTCCAAATTCAGCCTCCTTATGCAAATTCTGCCTGGGGTTTAAGGGTTAGAAGCTGCCCAGGAAGAAGGTGCAGAGATTGAGCAGTTTCAAAATGAGGTTGGCGATGATGGCCAAGGGACGATCCAGCAGGCCAATATAAAGAATGAGGAACATTGCCAGCATGATGTAGCGTTCGTACCGCATGATGGCAAAATAATACTTGGTGGGCAGAAAGTAGAACAAAATGCGGGAGCCATCCAGCGGGGGAACGGGCAGCAGATTGAACACCGCCAGATAAACATTGGTGCTGACCATAATGAAAAGGATGGAAGCGATGGTAAACAGAGCCGAGGCAGAGGTGAGAACGCCTGCCAGAACCATCAGCTTGTAGATGATCATCAGCACCAAAGCCAGCAGGATGTTGGAAACGGGGCCGGCCAGCGAAGAAAGGGCCATGCCCAGCTTGGGGTTTTTGAAGTTGCGGGGAGTGATGGGAACCGGTTTGGCCCAGCCTACACGGGCAATCAGCAGCATCAGGGTGCCAAACAGGTCCAGATGGGCCAGGGGGTTCAGGGTCAGGCGGCCCTGATGTTTTGCGGTGTCGTCACCCAGTTTGTGGGCTACCCAGGCATGGGCAAATTCGTGCACAGGCAAAGCGGTAGCAGCTACCATCAGCATCACTACTTTTTCAAAAAGTATGTTTCTCATAACGGTTTCCTCCAGTTTTGCTGCTTTACACTTCCCGGCGGATGGACACAAACATCCATGATAAAGCATATAATTCATTTTATTATACCGCTATCGGTACAAAAACTCAAGGTAATTACCGTTTCCGCAATAATATTCTCTGTCTAAAAACCCCATTGCCCCCTTTGAGGATAAAGCAAGTTCAACATATTCCACAAATTTTAAAAATCTTTTCAAAAGCCGAAAAAAACCCTTGCTTTTCTTGTTTTTCTCTGATAAAATATCAATGTTTCGTCACCACATATCTGCAATTAAGGAGGTGCGGCATCATGGCTAAGTGCGACATCTGTGGTAAGGGTGTCACTTTCGGAATCAAGGTTTCCCATTCCCATCGTAGAAGCAATCGGACTTGGAAACCCAACGTTAAGCGTGTAAAGGCTATTGTAGCAGGGTCTCCTTGTCACATCTACGCCTGCACCCGTTGTCTGCGTTCCGGTAAAGTGGAGCGTGCCCTGTAAAAGGACCCACAAATCAGACGAAAAAAAGAACTGCCTGTCGGCAGTTCTTTTTGTTTTAAATAATATTATACTTTGGGTATAAATAATACAATACTTTACAAAATACGACTTATAAGGAAAGAACCTTGCTTTGATAGTCCTGCCCGCAGGGTTGGGAGGTGGGCAGCATCAGCGCAAACAGGTCGGTGGAGACCCCTTCCAGACGGGCGGTGGCTGCGGCTTGGCCGCCCAGTTCTTCCAGCCGTGCCAGCGAATGGGAAAGGGGCAGTTTGCCTTCCTTTGCGGCCAGGGTCATCAGCTCCTGCCCACGCCGGTTGAAGCCCAGCACCCGCAGATAGGGGGGAAGCTGGGGCAGATCGTCCTTTTTCAGGCCCAAAAAGGCGGCAAGGGTGATGCGGCGCAGGCGGGCCAGCGTGTAGCGCTTGGTTTTGCACAGCTGCAAAAATTCTTCCAGGCTGCAGGCCCGGCGGGCGGCGGAATAGAGACGGTTTTCCAGCCCCTCGGAAATATCGGGCAGGACGGCAAAATCGGCGGCTGACATGCTGCGCAGTTTGGCCAGCAGGGCGGCTTCGGCCCGGGCAAGGTCGGCGGGGGCAAGACCCTGGGCCAGGGCCTCGGTCAAGATCTCCCGGCTGGGTTGGGGCAGCAGGGAAAAGGCCCGATCGGTTTCTCCGTCGAAAAGCAGTTGGCGGATGTGGCTGGCCGAGGCGATGTTTTGCTCCACCTGGGCGGTGTCGTGGGCGGCGCCCACCCGCTGCAGGGCCAGGGGCTCCATGGGGCTGTGCTGGTTTTGAAGGGCCAGCAGATATTCCACACACAGGTTGTCGTTGGGGTTGTCGAACACTTTAGCCGCTTGGGGATAGAGCTGCGCCACGGCGGTTTGGCGGGCGGCGGCAAAGGTGCTGCCGTCCTTCATCAATTGACGGGTGAGGGCGGCGACCTCTTCGTTTTGAGCGGCGTCGGCAGCCAGCCGCAGCAGGGCAAGATCGCCGCATTCGCTGCCAAAGGCGATGGTGTGGCAGCCAAGGGCGTCCAGCAGGGCCACCCCACCGGCGGCAAAGCGCTGGGCCGGGGCACAAGCCCAGGAAAGGGGCAGCTCCACCACCAGGTCGGCGCCCGAAAGAAGGGCCATTTTGGCGCGGAGCTGCTTGGAGCAGACTGCCGCCGAACCACGCTGCAAAAAGTTGCCCCCCATGGCCACGGCGATGTGGCTATAGCCCTGCTGGCGCAGTTGGGCAAGCTGGTGGGCATGGCCGTTGTGGAAGGGATTGTATTCGGCAATCACACCGGCAATTTTCATGGGAGCACCTCCTTTGCAAAATCTCTGTGCCTATCATACCACAGAAGGGGAGACTTGGCAAAGAGGAGATATTGTTATGAAAGACAATTGTGTTTCGTGGGAAAACAGGTTATAATTGATATGTTTTTATCGATAGACCCGAATTTTCGGGAAAACAAGAGGAAATGGGGGAATTGTAGTGAGAAAAAGACGAAAGACAGCCAAAGCGGCGCTGCTGTGCCTGTTCTGCGCCCTGCTGATGGCGGCCCTGCCGGTGACGGCGCTGGCGGAAACGGAAACTTATGAGCCAATACCAGAAATTTCTGTTAGGGTTGATAAGGCATATGATAGTAATTATGATCCGTCCACAGGTCTTGAGGTAATTGCGAAAGGTTCATTCGGAGGATTTTTTTATGAACCTGGTGAGGCCATTATCTTGTTAACCAATCAATCAGGAAATGCAGGAAAACTTTCCTTCTATTGGGAATCAAGAGGTGTATATGAACTTTTTATGCCTGAGTCAGATGGAGAAGATTCTCTTGGGAATTTTAATAAGTTGTTAAACGCAGGAGAAAGTGTCAAAATTGCCTTCAAAACCGACACAAATGTGGATGATAATATATTGATAATAAGTGATATTACATTCACTGAGGGAGCCCCAGAACCCGAGCACAACTATGTGCCTGTGGTGACCGCCCCCACCTGCACCGAGGAAGGCTATACCACCTATACCTGCACCTCTTGCGAAGAGGAACATAGCTATAAAGATAATATAATTTCTGCTCT
>JAGAPB010000007.1 GCA_017847995.1 Oscillospiraceae bacterium | reverse complement strand
GGGTCCTGGGTTCGAGTCCCTGGAGGTGCACCAATACGGCCCGTTGGTCAAGCGGTCAAGACACCGGCCTCTCACGCCGGTAACGCGGGTTCGATTCCCGCACGGGTCACCAAGTGTGACCAGTGCGAAGAAAAGAATGATTCCAACTGGTCCAACATAATCAGGCTGTGCCCTTGCACAGACTGCATAGCCGGTGCTAATGGCGTTGAGGTCCCACCTGTTCCCATCCCGAACACAGAAGTTAAGCTCAACAGCGGCGAAAATACTTGGCGGGCGACTGCCTGGGAAGATAGCACGGTGCCGGCACAAAAAGACCATCCTTTGGGATGGTCTTTTTGCTGTGCAAAAAACTTTTTATGGCAGACCAAAGCCGATTGTTCCCGACATTGGTTTGTGGTATAGTGTAATATGAAGTAGCAGCGCATAAAAAGTGCTGCAAACAGATTCTCGAGGTGTTCAAATGGAATTGATTCGCCGCTGCTGGGCCGAAATCGACCTGGACCAAATGGAAAAAAATTATTATGCGCTTCGCAGCAAAATTGATCCCGAAACCCGGATGATGGGGGTGGTGAAAGCCGACGCCTACGGTCACGGCGCGGTGCAAAGTGCCACTTTGCTGGCCGAACTTGGGATCAACTGGTTTGGCGTTTCCAATCTTTCTGAGGCCATCCAGCTGCGGCAGGGCGGCATCACCCAGCCCATTCTGGTTTTGGGCTACACCTCGCCCGAATGTGCCGACCTGCTGGCTCAGGAGAAAATCACCCAAACGGTATACAGCAGGGAATATCTTCAGGCGCTGGCCCGTGCGGCGGAATTGGCCGGGGTTTCGGTGGAGGTTCATGTCAAAATTGACACCGGTATGGGCCGAATCGGCTTTGACCCCGACAGCGAAGAGGATTTTTCCACCCTTTGCGGGCTGAAAGATAAGAAGAATCTTAAGATGACCGGTATTTTTACCCATTTTGCCGTGGCAGACGAAAACGGCGATGGCCTCGAATACACCCAGGAACAGTTCAAAAAGTTCCGCAAACTGTGTGAGCGCCTGGAAAACGCCGGGGTAGAAGTGGGCCTGCGCCACTGCTGCAACTCAGCCGGCATTTTACGCTGCCCCGAGATGCAGATGGACATGGTGCGTGCCGGGATTTCGCTTTATGGCCTGCTGCCCTCCAACGACTGCCAGGGGGATATTGACACCTACCCTGTGATGGCCTGGCGCTCGGTGGTTTCCATGGTGAAGGAGATCGCCCCCGGCCAAACCGTCAGCTATGGCAGGACCTATATGGCCCACCGCCCCATGAGGGTGGCCACCGTTGCCGTGGGTTACGCCGATGGTTACAGCCGCAGCCACTCCAACCGTGGATATGTGCTCATCCATGGGAAAAAAGCTCCCATTCTTGGCCGTGTGTGCATGGACCAGTGCATTGTGGATGTCACCGATATTCCCGATGTGATGATGGGGGATCAGGTGACTTTGGCGGGCTGCGACGGAGAAGAATGCATCAGCTTTGACCATTTGGCCGAGCTTTCGGGTACCGTCAATTACGAATTGATCTGCCTGGTGGGCAAGCGTGTTGACCGCATCTTTTTGCGTAATGGCTGCAGGATCGCCGCCGAAGGACTTATTTAAAAGAGAAAAACGCACCGCTGTGCGATGCGCAAAATTTATTTGCTGCTGGGCTCGGGCGAAAGGCCGGAAGGATCGAAAAAGATGAAGTCATCCAGATCTCCTTCCACATTGAACCACTCGCCGGCTGCGGCAAAAGGATCAAAGACCGAATCATCATATTCAATGGGAACCGGGCAATACATGAAAGACACCTCCTGTGGGATACTCTATCAGTATATGCGCCGCCCCGGACAATATGACCAATTTTTTGATGAAAAGAGATCTGCCCCGGCAGGTCGAACCTCTCCCAAAGGGGAGAATTGGAGGTTGGATATGAAAACCACTGCGCAAGAATTTTTTGCCGGATTGAAAGGGAAGAATATCAGCGTGATCGGCGTTGGCGTCAGCAACAACGACCTGATCCGCCGCTTTGCCCGGGAAGGGGCCAACGTTACCCTGCGGGATGGCCGCGGCCGTGACCAGTTGGGCGAACTTTGCGCCGAATTGGAGACCCTGGGCGTGACACTGCAGCTGGGCGAGGGCTATCTGGATGGACTGAACGACGCCGATATGGTGGTGCGCGCCCCCGGTGTTTACTTTAACAAGCCCGAACTGGTGGAGGCCCGCCGAGCCGGGGTGCCCGTTACCAGCGAAATGGAGCTTTTCCTGGAGCTTTGCCCCTGCCCCGTTTATGCCGTGACCGGCAGTGACGGCAAAACCACCACCACCTCCATCATTGCCGAGATGCTGAAGGCCGCCGGATTCACCGTCCACCTGGGGGGCAACATTGGCCGTGCCCTGCTGCCCATCGTCGAGCAGGTGCAGCTCGGTGACCGGGCCGTTGTGGAGCTTTCCAGCTTCCAGCTTATGTCCATCACCGCCGCGCCCCAGGTTTCGGTCATCACCAACATCACCCCCAACCACCTGAACGTCCACGGCACCATGGAGGAATACACCTGGGCCAAGGAAAATATTTTTATTCATCAGAATGCCTTCAGCCGCACCGTGCTTTCGGCCGATAATGAAGTGACCAACGGCCTTTGCCCCAAGGTTCGGGGCAGCCTTTCCCAGTTCAGCCGCCGCAAGGCTGTGGAGCGGGGCGCCTGGGCCGATGCCGAAGGAGTGCTTTACTACAACGACGGCAAGCAGACCCTGCGCCTGATGACCAAGGAAGATATTAAAATTCCCGGTTGGCACAATGTGGAAAACTATCTGGCAGCCATTTCGGCCGTTTGGGGCGAGGTAAGCCCCGAAACCATGCTGGAGGATGCCCGCAGCTTTGGCGGCGTGGAACACCGCATCGAATTTGTGCGGGAAGTGGAGGGCGTGCGCTGGTACAACGACAGCATTGCCACCAGCCCCACCCGCACCATCGCCGGGCTGCAGTGCTTCCCCAACAAGATCATCATCATTGCCGGCGGCTACGACAAAAAGATCCCCTTTGAGCCTTTGGCCCCCGAAATTGTAAAGCATGTCAAGGAATTGATCCTGACCGGCCCCACCGCCCAAAAGATCCATGCTGCCGTGGTGGCCGACCCCGGCTATGACCCCGCCGAACTGAAGATCGTGGATGCTGCCGACCTGGCCGACGCTGTGGCCAAGGCCAGCGCCGACGCCCTGGCAGGGGATGTGGTTTCCCTTTCCCCCGCCTGCGCCAGTTTTGACGCCTACCCCAACTTTGAGGTGCGGGGACGCCACTTCAAGGAACTGGTAAATGCCCTGTAAGGAGGAACCCCCATTATGAATTTGGAACAAATCGTACAGCGGCTGTGCGCGGCTCCCGGCCTTTCGGGCAGGGAAGATGACGCCCGTGCCGCTGCCATGAATATATTGGAAGAACTGGAACTGGGGAATTGCAGCGTTACCCCCCTGGGCAGTCTTATCTGCCGCAGCAATATGGGCGGGGAACGCCCCGTGATGTTGGAAGCCCACCTGGACCAGGTTGGCATGGTGGTCACCCGTGTGGAAGAAGGCTTTTTGCATGTGGCCAACTGCGGCGGCATCGACCGTCGTCTGCTGCCCGCCCAGCGTGTAACGGTGCACACCGCCTCCGGCCCCAGGGCCTGCGTGGTGGCTTCCACCCCTCCTCACCTGAAGGGGGATGACGAAGGCCCCGCCAAGTGGGAGGATATTCTCATCGACACCGGCTATTCGGCCGAAGAGGCCGGGGAGATCTTTGCCCCCGGTGACACCATCACCCCCCAGGCCGGCTTTGTGAACCTGCAGGGCAGCCGCATCAGCTCCCCCGCACTGGATGACCGCGCCGGATGCGCCGCCGTCCTTTGGGCCGCCAAGCTGCTGAAGGAGGCCGGATACAACCGTCCCCTGGTGCTGGCTTTGTGTTCCTTTGAGGAACTGGGAGGACAGGGCGCCGCCACCGCCGCCTTTGCCGAAGCACCCCGCTGCTGCTACGCCGTGGATGTTTCCTTTGCCGCCGCCTCCGGCATTCCCGAGGCCAAGTGCGGCAAGCTGGCCCAGGGCCCCATGGTGGGGGTTGCTCCCATTATGAACCGTGAAATGACCCAGGTCATGCTGGCCATTGCCAAAGAAAACGGCATTCTCACCCAGTTGGAAGTGATGGGCGGAAGCACCGGCACCGACGCCGACAAAATCGTTTCGGCCGTGGGGGGCATTCCCACCGCTCTGCTTTCCATCCCCCAGCGCAACATGCACACCCCGGTGGAGGTGGTGGACCTGCAGGATATTGAAAACACGGCCCGCCTGATGGCCCTTGCTGTGATGGGAGGGGATAGATGATGGAACTTCTGGAACTGACCCGTGAGCTTTGCGCCCTTCCCGGCATTTCCGGCGAAGAAGGCAAAGTGGCAGAATACATTACTAATTGTATAAAAGATTGCTGTGAATACAAAATTGACCTTCTGGGCAACATCCTTGCTTGGAAAAAGGGCAAAAACCCCGCAGGAAAAAAGCTGCTGCTCAACGCCCACATGGATGAAGTGGGCTTTACCGTTTGCTTTATCAACTCCGACGGCACCCTGAGGGTACACCCTGTGGGCGGCGTGGATGCCGCTGTGGTGGTGGGCCGCCGTGTGCTGGTGGGCGAAAAGCTGCTGCCCGGTGTTGTGGGCACCACACCCATCCACCTGATGGATGCCGCCGCCCGGGATAAGGGCGTGAAGATGGACGACCTTTACATCGACATCGGTGTGGACAGCAAGGAAGAGGCTGAAAAGCTGGTGAGCCTGGGGGATAGCGTCACCTTTGAACCCGGCTTTGAAGCCTTTGGTGAAGGGTATCTGATGGGCAAGGCCCTGGATGACCGCGCCGGATGTGCCATGCTCATCAAGCTCATCCAAAGTGAACTGCCCTATGACTGCATGTTCGCCTTCACCGTGCAGGAAGAGATCGGCTGTGTTGGCGCAAAGGCTGCCGCCTACACCCTGCAGCCCGATCTTTCCATCATTGTGGAAACCACCACTGCCGGGGATCTGGCCGGCGTTGCCGAAAGCAAAAAGGTCTGCGCCCTGAACAAGGGCCCGGTCATTCCCTTTATGGACCGGGGCACCGTTTATGACCGCGAGATGTACGCCCGTGCCCACCGCATTTCCCGGGAAAAGGGGATCGCCTGCCAAACCAAGGAAGGCGTTTACGGCGGCACCGAGGGACGCAGCATCCAAACTGCCGCCGGCGGCGCCAAGGTGCTGGCGGTGTCGCTGCCCTGCCGCTATCTTCATTCCCCCAGCTGCGTGCTGGCACAGCAGGATATGCAGGAGGAACTGAAGCTGCTGGAATATTTGATCGAGGAGTTTGCCAAGTGATCTGCGCATTGGAAAAACTGCCCCAAAACGAGGCCCTGTGGCGGCGGCTGGAAGCCGCCTGCCCCGCCGAAGCGGCGGCCCTTTGGGCCGAGCAGGTGGTGCTGGGCCATGGACTTTCCTGCCTGTGGGAACAAAAAAATGAAGAACAGACCACTGCGCTGCTGCTGCGCAACACCATGGGCGGTGTTACTCTGGCCCTGCTGGAGCAGGCCGACCCCGAGGAACTGGGCGAGTTTTTGCAGGTCATCGGCTGGAGCAGCCTGACCCTGCCCCAGGGATGGGCCGAAAGGCTGAACCTGCCCAACACCGCAGCCGAAAACTGCCTTGTGATGGAATGGGCTGAAACCGACGCCCCCATGCCCTTTGGGTGGCAGATAAAAGAGCTTTCTACCGCAAAACTGCTGGAAAACACCCTTAGTGCCTTTGGCGAGGTCATTCCCAAATGGGAACAGGAAGAGTGGCAGTGGGCCTTTGACCTGCGGGTACGCCGGGGCTTTGCTTTGGCAGCCGCCCTGTGGCAGCGGGAGGACCTGCTGGCCGCCGCCGCCCTGTGCCACATTGGCCGCAGCGCCGCCATCATCGGCTTTGTGGGAACACCCCCCGCCCAGCGGGGCAACGGCTATGGCCGCAGGCTGAGCGCCGCCCTGGCTGCCCGTGCCCGGCACAGCGGATTGCGTCCGCTGCTTTGCTGCCGGCCGGAACTGGAAGAACTTTACCGCACCGCCGGGTTTGTGCCCATTGGCAAACAGACCCTGGTGCGCCCCCTGTAATACATACCAAAGATTGAGGAAGAGGAAAATGCAGACAGAATTTTTTAAGTTTGACGACCGCATCAAGGAAGAAGCCGCCCGCGCCCTTAAGGTTTGCCGGGCCGACTTTGACCGCATTGAAGAAACCGCCGAATACAACGGCCAGAAGGTGCTGGCGGCCTTTATCCGCAACGGCATCAGCGAAGCCTGCCTGAAGGGCAGCACCGGCTACGGTTATGACGACATGGGCCGCGAAAAGCTGGACCGCATCTTTGCCGAATGCTTTGGCGCCGAGGATGCCCTGGTTCGCCACAACTTTATGTCCGGCACCCACACCCTGGTAACTGCCCTGTACGGCGTGCTGCGTCCCGGCGATGTGATGACCTGCGTCACCGGTACCCCCTACGACACCTTGCAGGAGACCCTGGGCCTGAAGGGGGCCAGCAGCGGCAACTTTGTGGAATTTGGCATCCAGTACCGCCAGAAGGAACTGCTGCCCGACGGCACCCCCGACCTGGAGGCCGTGGCCGAAGCCGCCAAAGAAAGCCGCATGGTCTACATCCAGCGCAGCCGCGGCTACAGCCTGCGTCCCTCGCTGACCATTGCCCAGATCGAACAGATCGTCAAGGCCGCAAAGGCTGCCAACCCCGAGGTCGTGGTCATGGTGGACAACTGCTACGGCGAATTTGTGGAAAAGCAGGAGCCCTGCGACGTCGGCGCCGATCTGATGGCAGGTTCCCTGATCAAGAATCCCGGCGGCGGCATCGCCCTCACCGGCGGTTACATTGCCGGCCGCCACGACCTGGTGGAGGCCTGTGCCTTCCGCCTGAGCTGCCCCGGCGTTGGACGCGAGGTGGGCTGCACCCACGACCAGCTTCGCCCCATGTATCAGGGCATCTTTTACGCCCCCACCGTGGTGGAAGCCGCTGTAAAGACCGCCACTTTTGCCGCCAGCCTGTTCAGCGGCCTGGGCTTTGGCGTTACGCCCGAGGTTGGCGAATACCGTACCGACATCATCCAGGCGGTCAAACTGGAAAACGCCCAGCGCCTGTGCGCCTTCTGCAAGGGCATCCAGAAGGGCTCCCCTGTAGATTCCTACGTCACCCCCGAACCCTGGGCCATGCCCGGCTATGACAGCGACGTTATCATGGCGGCCGGGGCCTTCACCCTGGGGGCTTCCATCGAGCTGAGCGCCGATGCCCCCCTGCGGGAACCCTTTGCCGTGTGGATGCAGGGCGGCCTGACCTGGCCCAGCGGCAAAACCGGCGTGATGCTGGCCGCCCAGAGCATGCTGGAGGAAGGGCTGATCCAGTAAAACAAAAACCACAGGCCCGGATTTGCACAAAGTTCGGGTCTGTGGTACAATAACTTCATCTGCCGGAAGGCAGATGAATTGACAATGGACAATTGAAAATTGATAATTATGGAAAATATTGTTGAAGAGAAAAGCTTTCGGTTTGCGGTTCGTATCGTCAAGTTATGCCAATATTTGCGCAGCAATAAGAAAGAATATGCCCTTACCAAGCAGTTGATTCGTTCCGGCACAAGTGTCGGAGCCAATGTTGCCGAGGCACAGCAGGCCCAAAGCAAAGCTGATTTTGTTTCGAAACTCAATATTGCACTGAAGGAAGCAGTGGAAACAAATTACTGGATTCGCCTTTTGGCTGCAACAAATTATTTGACCGAAACAGAAAAAAGTTCTATTCTTGAAGACTGTGAAGAATTGCAAAAAATTCTTATTTCGATCATAAAAAAATCAAAACAATAATTATCCATTATCCATTTTCAATTATCAATTAAATTTTTGCGGGTATGGCGGAATGGCAGACGCGCCAGATTTAGGATCTGGTGTCCTTCGGCGTGCAGGTTCAAGTCCTGTTACCCGCACCAAAAGTAAAAGAACCTCCTCTGGGGGTTCTTTTACTTTTTATAATACAACAGGACTTGAACCTTAAGAAGGCACCTGCCAACAGAAAAGGCACCCAACAGGGTGCCTTTTTTCTATATTACATCCAACTGATTTTGTTTTCTTCATGGTTCAAAATACGCTCGATGTTTTTGCGGTGGCGTACAATGATGATCAGGGTGAAAACAACGAGGGCGAAAAACACCGGAGTTGCCCCAACGGCAAAGAAGGTGTAACCCGTAACCGCCACTGCCGAAAAAATGCTGGCGAGGGCGATGATCTTGGTGAGGTAGAGAACCAACAGAAAGGCCAGCAGGGGCAGGAAGAACATCAGCGGGCTGTACCCGGCAAAAACGAACAGGCCAAACAAAAAGCCGTACATGGTGGCCACGGCTTTGCCGCCCCTGAATTTGGCAAAAATGGGGAAACAGTGACCGATGGCAGCGGCCAAACCGCCGTAAACCGCCCCATTGGGGTCGGGGCAGAACCGAACCGCCAGAAAAACCACAAAGGATACCTTCAAAATATCCAGCGTCATGACAGAAAGGCCGGCCTTTTTGCCCAGCACACGTCCGGCGTTGCCGCCGCCCAGGTTTTTGCTGCCAAACTGCCGCACATCGGTTTTATAAAACACCTTGCCGATGACAAGGGCGAAGGGGACAGACCCGATGAAATATCCCAGAATGATGATCAAAATGGTGCTCATACAACTCTCCTGTGGTTACTTTTTGATGGCCTGGATGACGATGCAGCCCGGGCCGCCGTGGGTGATCAGGGCGGGGCAAAGTTCCAGAATTTCCAGCTCGGTGGCGGGGAAGGCCTCCTGCACCTGACGACCAACGGCAACAGCCTTTTCGTAGGTGCCGGCATGGCAGACGCTGATGAGATGGCTTTCATCGATCCCCATGTTTTGCAGGCGGCCCGTGATCACTTCCACCGCCGCCTTCCAGGAGCGCTTTACCCCAATGGGTTTGATCCTTCGGCGGTCGTCGGTTTGGGTCAAAATGGGCAGCAGCTTGAGCACGCCGCCGACCCGTGCGGTGATGGCGGTAAGCCTGCCGCTGCGCTTGAGAAACTCAAAATCTTCAGGGATGACGAAGGAAATGGAATTGTCAACACTTTCGTAAAGTGCAGCCAAAGCCTGCGGGGTGGAAACTCCTTGGCGGTTGAGGGCAACCGCTTTTTTGGCCAGATAGCGCAAAGGGCCGGCCAGCGACTTGGAATTGATAACATGGATGTGGTCGTTGGCTTCCAGCAGGTTTTTGGCCCCCATGGCGGATTGATAGCCGCCCGAAAGGCCATCGGCGACGGTGAGCAGAATAACGTCCTCTTCCACTCCTTCCAATGCCTCCAAAATTTCGCCAACCGAGGGTTGGGAGGAGGTGGGTGTGCCGCCTTCCTGGATCAGCTTTAAAAATTCACGGCTGCTGATGTCAACATAATCCCGATAGGTTTGGTTGTTGATGGCAACCGAGACCGGAACAACAGTCATGCCATTGGCCTCACCCTCGGCGGGGGAGAAAAGGGTCGCGGTATCTACAATTATTTTCATATTTCATTCCCGACAGTTCATTTTTGATGGCAGATGGTTTGTACAACATTTGCAATCTTATCACGACTCGACAAACTTGTCAAAGGGTTATTAAAAACTCATTGATAAAAGTACTGTATGCAGGTGGTATTTTGCGCCAAGATACGCTATAATACAAGGCATAGGTAAGGAGTTGATTAAAAATGAGCAAACATCACATCGGAACAAAGTGCGTACAGGGCGGTTACACCCCCGGCAACGGCGAACCCCGCCAGATCCCCATTGTACAAAGCACTACCTTTAAATATGCCACCAGCGAGGATATGGGCAAGCTGTTTGACCTGGAAGCCTCGGGTTATTTCTATTCCCGTCTGCAGAACCCCACCTGCGACACCGTTGCAGCCAAAATCTGCGAACTGGAAGGCGGCAGCGCCGCCATGCTGCTGGGATCCGGCCAGGCCGCGTCCTTCTACAGCATCTTCAACATCGCTTCCTGCGGCGACCACATTGTTTCTTCGTCCACCATCTACGGCGGCACCTACAACCTGTTTGCCGTTACCATGAAGCGTATGGGCATCGAGTTCACCTTTGTTGCCCCCAACTGCACCGACGAGGAACTGGAAGCCGCCTTCCGTCCCAACACCAAGGCTGTGTTTGGCGAAACCATTGCCAACCCCGCCCTTACCGTGTTTGACATCGAGCGTTTTGCCAATGCGGCCCACGCCCACGGTGTGCCCCTGATCGTTGACAACACTTTTGCCACCCCTGTCAACTGCCGTCCCTTCGAATTCGGCGCCGACATCGTAACCCACTCCACCACCAAGTATATGGACGGCCACGGCGCAGCGGTGGGCGGATGCATTGTTGACAGCGGCAAGTTCGACTGGACCAAGTATCCCGAAAAGTTCCCCGGCCTGTGCACCCCCGACGACAGCTACCACGGCGTTACCTACACCGAACGCTTTGGCCTGGGCGGTGCTTACATCACCAAGGCCACTGCCCAGCTCATGCGCGACTTTGGTTCGGTGCAGTCCCCCCAGAGCGCCTTTATCCTGAACCTGGGGCTGGAAAGCCTGCATGTAAGAATGAAGCGCCACTGCGAAAACGGCCTGGCTGTTGCCAAATTCCTGGAAGGGGATGACCGCATCCTGCATGTCACCTATCCCGGCCTGGAAAGCGACGCCTGCTATCCCCTGGCCCAGAAGTATTTGCCCAACGGAAGCTGCGGCGTGGTAAGCTTCCGCATCAAGGGCGGCCGTGCCGCCGCCGAAGCCTTCATGAAGGGGCTGAAGATCGCGGCCATTGAAACCCATGTGGCCGATGCCCGCAGCTGCTGCCTGCATCCCGCCAGCGCCACCCACCGCCAGATGAACGACCAGGAGCTGATGGACTGCGGTGTATACCCCGACCTGATCCGCTTTAGCTGCGGGTTGGAGGATGCCGAAGACCTGATCGCCGACATCAAGCAGGCTTTGGACAATATGTAACTTGATTTGCAGAAAGGGACCCTTGCAAAAGGGTTCCTTTTTCGTTTGCCTGTTGTATAAAAGTGATAACTGAAAACATAGATGTTTGTAAATTAAAGGGATTGAAAAGGCTTTGACGTAAATGGTATCATATAACTATCTATAATATGGAATATAAAGGAAATTGCTTTTTGACAAAATATTGGGAGGACAACGAAGGATGAGCAAAAAGAATTTGAACGATACCATGTTCAGCATGTTTGGTGTAAGCAAAGAGGAAGAAAACGGCGAGACCGCTGCTTCCGTTGTGGCAGAAGAACAGCCCAAGGCTTCCCAGCCGGCCCCTGCCCCCGCTGCTGCCAAGCCCCAGAACAGTGTGACCTATCTGGCCCCCAACTCGATGATGGAAGGCAAACTGCAGACCGAAGGTGATGTGGAAATTGCCGGCGAATTCAACGGCGACATCATTGCCAAGGGCAAGGTCATCCTGCACTCCAACATGCAGGGCAACATCACTGCCTCCAGCCTGCAGCTTCTGGGCTGCTCCCTTACCGGCAATGTTTCCAGCAACGGCGTGGTCATGCTGGACCGTGCCGCCTCGGTGGTGGGCAATATCGCCGCCGGCGAGCTGATCAGCTCGGGCAAGATCAAGGGCGACCTGGATATTAAGGGCAATGTGGCCCTGAACGAATGCGCCTCGGTAGAAGGCAACATCTCCACCAAGACCATGACCATGAGCCAGGGTGCCGTGATCACCGGCGGTGTGAAGATGAACAACAGCAAATAAAAACACAAAAGGCAAAAGCCGCCCCGTGCAGCAGCACGGAGCGGCTTTTTGTGTTTTTTAAGCCATAGGCAGCATGATGCGCAGCAGAAAGATGCCCCCATTGGCCGAAAAGGAGACCTGCCCGCTGTGCTCGTTTACAATGGAAATGATACTGCGGGAGCCAAAGCCGTGGCCGTTCCTGGAACTTTGGGGGATGCCGTTTTCAAAGGTGATCTCGCCTTCATAGGGATTGCGAATGGAAAGCAGCAGATTTTGCTGGCGCACCTGCAGCGAGATGGAAACGGCCCTTTCCCGCCCGTGGGCAAGGGCTGCGGCACAGATGGCGTTTTCCAGCCCGTTGGAAAGCAGGCTGCAAAGCTCGCTGTCGGAAAAGGGGATGCTTTCGGGCAGGGCGGCGTTGACCTCCAGGGCCACGCCCCAGGCGGCGGCCTGTTCCTCAAAATGCGAAAGCAGAAGGTTGACCACCGTGTTGCCGCAATAGACCTTGGGGGTAAAACGGTCCAGATTTTCGCTGTTTTGGATGAGGTATTCCTTCAGCTTGGCAAGGTCGCCCTCTTCGGCAAAGCCCATCAGCAGGGCAAAGTGGTGGCGCAGGTCGTGGCGGTATTGGCGGGCCTGTTCCTGCATCTGCCGCATGGCCGTAAATTCGGCCTTCGAGCGGCGCAGCTGCAGGGCAAGCAGTTCCTTTTCCTGTTGGGCTTTTTCCTGCTTTTCCAAACTGTTTTGATAGGTGAACAGGAAGGGGAAATAGCATAGCGACATCACCGAAGGCATAAACTGCACCATAAAAGGATGTCCACTGTACAGCAGGTCGGTGTAGACGGTGCCGGCGTAGTCAAAGATATAGTAAATCAAAGGCATGATGCCCAGGATCAAGGTCATCCGGCGGGAACGCTGCATCAGCCCGCTTAAAGCCGGAGTGGCAAAACGGCGCAGCAGCCGATAGAGGAAGGGGGCAAAAAGGATGCTTAGCAAATTGCGCCAAACGGCGGTATCGGTGAAAAAGTAAGCCAGGGTGGTTACGACCCGCAAAATCTGGCAGCACTGGTAGGCGGTAAGCACACTGACCAGTGACACAGGCCAGGAAACACCAAATCCTTTTACCAAAAAAATGATAAGGGGCAGGTGCACCAGCAAAGGATAGAGCATCGTGGTGGTTTGCGTGCCGAAAGACGAAACAAAAGCGAGTTGAACCGCCAGAGAAAACAGGCAGAACAGTACGATTTTGCGCCGGGAACCCGGCTGCTGGTCAACCGCAGAAAAGGAGGCCGAAAGGGTGATGCCAAAAACAGCAATGATACCGTAGTTGATTCGTCCGATCAAAAAGCTCAGCATGATTCCACCCCCCAAAAGGAATAGTCCAGAAACCGCTGGGTAACGGTGGGTTGGTGGCTGCGGGAAAGGGGCAGCGAGGTGCCGTTGAGCAAAAAGACCTCGTTTTTGGTCATGCGGTGAACATAACGCAGGTTTATGATGTAGGAGCGGTGGATCTGGATGAATTCCTGCCGCTGCTCCAGTTCGGCCGCCAGGGCGGAAAAGGGCTGGAACACCCGCACCGAAGAACCGTTGGCCCGGTAAAGCACAGTGAAGTGGCCCATGGCCTCCATGCACACCAGGTGCGAAAACAGCACCTTGGAAAGCCCGCCCTCGGCATCACGCACCACAAGGCCCTGTTCTTCGGGCAGTTTGAGCTGGTCCACCAGCTTATCCAGCGAGGAGAACAGCGCTTCGGCGGTGATGGGCTTGAGCAGATAGTCGCTGGCATCCACCCGGTAGCTTTCCACCGCAAAATCGGAGGAAGAGGTGATGAACAGCAGGCGGATGCTGCTGTCGATGCTGCGGATGTAGCGGGCGACCTCCATACCGTTGAGGTCACGCATAAAAATATCCAGCAGGGCGGCGTCAAAGTGCTGGCCCTGTTCCATGGCGGTCAGCAGCGCCCCACCGGTCAGGAAGGTGGTCCACCGCAGGCTGGGCAGAGCCTTTTCGCGGTATTCTTCCAGCAGTGTTACAATGTGGTCCAACTGGTATTGCTCGTCGTCACACAGGGCAAGATGCACGGCGGTTCCTCCTTTCCATAGGGCAAAATAACCCCATATTGATGATACCACAGCAGGAAAAATGTTGCAATTGGGCGGAGGTGCAACTCGTGCCGCAAAAAAAGCATTTGGTGCAAAGGCTGTCCGGCAAAGAATTTTGGCTGATAAAATAAAAACAGCCCGAAATAAAATATTTTGAGGGAAGGAAACGGAAAATGAGCAACAAACACCACAAGAAAAGTATGGACGAAGCCATGTTCAGCATGTTTGGCGTAAGCAAGGCCCAGCCTGCCGAAGAACAATTGCCCGAGCCCGAAGACCCCAAGCCCATCAAAAAAGAACAGCCTGTTCCGGTTTCCATCCCGGCGGTAACAAAGCCCACCAACACTGTGACCTATTTTGCCTCCGACTCGGTGGTGGAAGGCACGGTGAAAACCGAAGGAGATGTGGAAATTGCCGGCCCCTTCCGCGGCGATGTGGTCGCCAAGGGCAAGGTCATCCTCCGTTCCAAGATGGAGGGCAACATCACCGCCGCCAGCCTGCACCTGATGGGCTGCACCCTGGTGGGCAATGTGACCTCGGAGGGCAGTGTGCTGGTGGATGAGGCTGCCGCCGTCACCGGAAATATGACTGCCGGGGAACTGATCAGCTCGGGCACCATCAAGGGCGACCTGACCATCAAGGGTAACCTGACCCTGAATGCCCACGCCACCGTGGAGGGCAATATCGTCACCGGCACCATGACCATGATGCAGGGGGCCCTGATCACCGGCGATGTAAAGATGGGCGCCAAGTAAATACATACAAAATTTCCCCGGAAGGTAAAAACACTCCGGGGAGTTTTTTTGCCTGATTCACTTTACCACTTTAATCAAATAGAGTATAATAAAATATAATAGCAAGGCAAATACTCCACTGTGGAAGGAGCGACAACCCATGTCTAAAATATATACCTCGGCCGAGCAGCTTATTGGCAACACCCCTCTGCTGCGGCTGTGCAATTTGGAAAAGGAACTTGGCCTGCAGGCCGCCCTGCTGGCCAAACTGGAATATTTGAACCCCGCCGGGTCGGCCAAGGACCGTGTGGCAAAAAGCATGGTGGATGACGCCGAAGCCCGGGGCCTGCTGAAGCCCGGCTCGGTCATCATCGAGCCCACCTCGGGCAACACCGGCATCGGTCTGGCTTTGGTGGCAGCCGCCCGGGGCTACCGTGCCATCATCGTCATGCCCGACACCATGAGCATGGAACGCCGCCTGCTGATGAAGGCCTATGGCGCCGAGCTGGTGCTGACCGACGGCGCTTTGGGCATGAAGGGTGCCATCGCAAAGGCCGAAGAATTGGCCAAAGAGATCCCCGGGGCCTTCATCCCCGGCCAGTTTGAAAATCCCGCCAACCCCAAGGCCCATTATGAAACCACCGGCCCCGAAATTTGGCGTGACACCGACGGGGTGGTGGATATCTTTGTGGCCGGCATCGGCACCGGCGGCACCATCAGCGGCACCGGCAAATTTCTGAAAGAACAGAATCCCGCCATCAAGGTGGTGGGCATCGAGCCCGCCGGCTCGGCTGTGCTGGGCGGTGGCCAGGCCGGCCCCCACGGCCTGCAGGGCATCGGCGCAGGGTTTGTGCCCGGTGTGCTG
>JAGAPB010000085.1 GCA_017847995.1 Oscillospiraceae bacterium | reverse complement strand
CAGCAGGGCAAGAGCGAAAAGGCCGCTGCTTCGGCCGCCGAAAAGAAGGCCATTGAAGACGCCCGCTTTGTGCTGCCCAACGCCTGCGAAACCAAGATGATCCTTACCATGAACGCCCGCAGCCTGCTCAATTTCTTTAACCTGCGCTGCTGCAACCGTGCCCAGTGGGAAATCCGCGATGTGGCCCGCCAGATGGTGGAACTGGTCTATCCCGTTGCCCCCCATCTGTTTGCCCATGCCGGCCCCCCCTGTGTTGCGGGCAAGTGCCCCGAGGGCAAAATGACCTGCGGCAAAATGGCCGAAATGAAGGAACAATACGCCAAACTGAAGGAGATGGCCATCAATGGGTAAGCTCATTGTAATTGAAGGGCTGGACGGCAGCGGCAAGGCCACCCAAAGCCGCCTGCTCTGCCAACGGCTGCAGGAACAGGGAAGAACCTGCAAAAAGGTCGCCTTTCCTGACTATGACCACGAATCTGTGGCTTTTGTAAAGCTTTACCTTTCGGGTGCATTGGGCACTGCCGAAGAGGTTGGGGCCTATGCCGCATCCACCTTTTTTGCGGTGGACCGCTATGTCAGCTTCAAGCTGCGCTGGGGGCAGGATTATCAGGGTGACACCATCCTGGTGGCTGACCGCTATTCCACCAGCAACGCCACCCACCAAACCACCAAGCTGCCCCGCGAACAGTGGGATGAATACCTGGACTGGATGGAAGACTATGAATACGGCAAGCTTGGCCTGCCCAGGCCCGACATGGTCATCTTCCTGTCGGTTCCTCCCCACATTTCCCAGAAGCTGATCGAGGGCCGCTACCACGGTGATAACGAGAAAAAAGACATCCACGAAGCCGATCTGGGCTATCTGGAACGCTGCTACGCCGGTGCCGGCTATGTGGCCGACCGCCAGGGCTGGCATATGCTGGACTGCGCCCCCAACGGCCAAATGCTTTCGGTGGAAGAGATCTCCGAAAAAATTTGGCAAATGGTCCGTGGAATCATCTGATACAAGGAGTTAACGTTTTTTCATGCTTGAATTTAAGAACATCGAACTTTCCGACCGCCAGTGGATGGAGCCTTTGCTGAAGGCCGCCAATTTGGATACCTGCATCTGCAGCTTTGGCAATATGTTCATCTGGCGGGAGATCTATTGCACCCGTGTTGCCCGTATGAACGATTTTGTAATCGTCAAAACCGGCAGCGAACCCGACCGCATCCATTATTCCTTTCCCTACGGCCACGGCGATGTAGGCCCGGTGCTGGAAGCCATGATGCAGGACGCCAAAGAAAACGGCTCCAATTTTGTCATCAGCGGCATTCTGCCCCAGCAGCAGGCCGTGCTGGATACCCTGTGGCCCGGCAAGTTCCGCTCGGTGGAGGTGCGTGACGACTGGGATTATATCTATGCGCTGGACAAGCTGATTTCCCTCAGCGGCAAAAAGCTGCACGGCAAGCGCAACCACATCGCCCGCTTCAAGGATGGGGATGACTGGAGCTATGAGGAACTGACCCCCGCAAATCTGGACGAGTGCTGGAAAATGAACATCCAGTGGTGCCAGGTAAACGGCTGCGGCAGCGACCCCTCGCTGGAAAAGGAAGCCTGTGCCGTGCGGTGTGCCTTCCAAAACTTTGAAGCCCTGGGCTTCGAGGGCGGCGTGCTGCGCAAGGGCGGCCGTGTTGTGGCCTACACCATCGGCGAACCCCTTTGTGCCGACACCTATGTCACCCACATCGAAAAGGCCTTCAGCGATGTACAGGGGGCCTATCCCATGATCAACCAGCAGTTTGCCATGCAGATCAAGGCCAAGCACCCCGAAATGATGTTTGTCAACCGCGAGGAAGACACCGGTGCCGAAGGCCTGCGCAAGGCGAAGCTTTCCTATATTTCCGATAAGATGGCCGAACGCAACATTGCCCGATGGATCGGCTGACCCATTCCAAAGGAGGAAAAACAATGATCTATGTATTTTTTGCAAACGGATTTGAAGAAGTAGAGGCCCTGGCCCCTGTGGATATCCTCCGCCGCGCCGAACACGAGGTGCAGATGGTGGGAGTCGGCGGAAAATTCATCAAGGGTGCCCATGGCATTACCGTCGCCTGCGACATCGAAGCTCCCCAGGTTTCGCTGGCCAACATGGAAATGGCCGTTCTTCCCGGCGGCATGCCCGGCACCTTGAATCTGGAAAAGAGCGAGATCGTGCAGATCGTTGCCGAATACGCCATCGAAAAGAACATCCCCCTGGGCGCCATCTGTGCCGCCCCCTCCATTCTGGGCCATGCCGGCCTGCTGGAAGGCCGCAAGGCCACCTGCTTCCCCGGCTTTGAGCAGGAACTGACCGGCGCCGAAGTGACCGGCGCCCCGGTGGAAGTGGACGGCAAGCTGATCACCGCCCGCGGCGCCGGCTGTGCCGTCGACTTTGCCCTGGCTCTGGTGGAGCTGCTGGACGGCAAGGGTGAGGCCACCGCTATGCGCAAGGGCCTGCAGTGCCCCTGATGGATATTCGGGAAGAAAAATCGGCCCTCCGCCGCAGTTTGAAGGAGCAGCGTGCCGCCCTTGACCCCAGGCTTTGCGCCCAATGGGATGAAGAAATTGCCCGAAAGGTCATCGGTTCCGAATGGTTTGCCAAAGCCGACATGGTGTTCTGCTATGTTTCGGTGGGCAGGGAAGTGGACACTTCATCCATTCTGGATGCCGCCTGGCGGCAGGGCAAGCGGATCGCCGTGCCCCGCTGTGCCGCCAAAGGCCAGATGGATTTTTTTGTGATCAACAGCAGGGAAGACCTTATTCCGGGGGCCTACCACATCCCGGAACCCAAAGAGGCCTGTCCCAGGGCCGAAGCCACCCCGGATTCCCTTTGCATCGTTCCGGGTCTTTCCTTTGACCAAAGGGGATACCGCCTCGGCTCCGGCGGCGGTTACTACGACCGCTTTCTGGCTCAATTCCCCGGGAGAAGCGTGGGCCTTGTGCGCAGCCTGTTTTTGGTCCAAAAGCTGCCTGCCGAGGAATACGACCTGGCGGTGGATGCCATCATAACCGAAAAAGAATAGCAGAAATGCCGAAGGCCCCCTGGGGGGCCTCCGGTCTTTTTCATGTAGCCGCTTCTTTGGGTCAGCAGCCGCAGCCACAGCCGTTGTTGTAGTTGTTGCCGCAGTTGTTGTTGCCGCCGCAGCCGCCGCCTACGCCCCAGCCGCAGCAGCAGAACAGGATAAGAATCACAATGATGATCCACCAGCAGCTGTTACCACCAAAACCGTACATAAACAGTTCACCTCGCAAAATTTGATTTGCTATATACTATGAATTGCCCTCTTGGGTGGTTACTGCCCGCAATGTTTACGGCATCCCTTTTTCCTTTTGGCCCAATGGGTTCCAACTCCGTCAGCTGCACCAAACATTGATGCAAACAGAAAAATATGATAAAGTGAAACTGAAAGATAAATTTGAATAGGTCGAACAGATGGATAAAAAATATTTAATAATTAAAGGCGCTGACTGATGTAAAGAAAAGAGGTTGGGGTATGAAAAAATATATATTATTGCCGGTTGTTCTGATACTGATATTGCTTTGCGGATGCAGCAGTCCGGAACGCCCGATATCCGCAGCAGAACAGGAGTTGCTGGCAAATGTGGATGCCCGACGGGAAGCAATTCTGAACAGCCCAACAGAAATTTCTGTTAGCGGTGTATGCTATTATGTATCTGCAGATGGTGATGACAGCAATGATGGCAGAAGTGAGGACACCCCCTGGGCATCACTGGATAAAGTGAACGGTACGCCTCTGAACCCCGGGGATGGTGTGTTTTTCCACCGCGGAGACATCTGGCGCGGAGAAGCCCTCATTGCACAGAATGGCGTTACATACTCTGCCTATGGAGAGGGCGCCAAACCCGGTATTTACGGTTCTCCGGAAAACGGTGCAGACCCTTCAAAATGGAAACTGATGGACGGCATGGACAATATCTGGGTTTTCTATAAGGATATTATGGACTGCGGTGATATTGTTCTGGATGGCAGTATGGACTTTGCAGATAAAGCACCTGTATGGTGGACAGGGGACAGATATGTAAAGTTTGTTGTGGGTGTAGATGATTACAGCACCCTGATGCAAAAACCGACTTTTGACCCTGCAAAAGATATGGGTGAACTTCAGTATTTTAATGATATTGATTATTCTGACCTCAATTCGCAGCATCCGATATATGTTTATGAATATGCTGACAGAGAAGGAAAACTCTACCTGCGATGTGATGAGGGTAATCCGGGTGAAGTATATCAATCCATTGAATTTTGCTGTGACCCGTACAACGGCAGTGTGGTGACACTGAACTTTGGATATATGTCCGTGCTTGATAATCTTTCGGTGATGTATGGCGGTCATGCAATTGAAGCTAACGGGGGCAGACTTGTACAGAACTGCGAAGTTGGATATATGGGTGCAATGACACATACCTTCTATGACGCAGAAACAATCTATTCCGGCGACGGCATCAGCCATACTCTCAATATGCTTGTAGAGAACAACTACGTGCATCATGTATTCAATGGTGGGATTGCAGCAGGCGAGATGGCTTTTGCAGCTAATGGAGAACTTGCAGATGTTGAGGAAACTCAGGGCAATAATACAATTCGCGGCAACTTGCTAGAGTACACCGCAGGTATTACTCTGATCAACTGGGAAGAAGAGGTCAACAAACTGCACAGATTTAAGGACATTCTGATTGAGGACAACTATGTGATGTATTCCACCACCGCAGGAGACCCTCAAAGAAAAAAGGCAAATGGCATTATAGGTGCTCTGGTTTTCTCGGGCAATGATATGCCTCTGCCGTGTGCCAACGAAAATCTTGTGATTAAAGACAATGTTTTATACTGTTCAGATGGTGCGCTTATTATCAGCGGTATGCCACAGGAGTACTATCCTGTATACAGCGGAAACACTTATATGCAAAGCCAGAACAAACCATTTGCATACTGGTGTTTCAGCGATGGAAATTTCAGTATGTTCATGACAGCAAAACACAGTGAAACGGAAACTTTTGTACGCGAAGAACTGGGAGATGAAATGGGAGTTGTTTTGCAATAAGAATACATTTAAGTAAATTTCAATTTATCGAACGGTTGTAGTTCATGAATAAACCTCCTTTCGTTGCTTTGACGGAAGGAGGTTTTCCATATCCCCAAATTAGTCTAAAAGGGAAAAGAGTGTTTGCAACTTTAGCATTGCACTTATTGTGATTTTGGGGTAAAATAACAGAGTATAATAGCGAAACTATTTCTGTTTGCAGAACGAATACCCCAAGCTGCAGCAGAGGAGGATAAACTATGAACGATAAACCTACAAGAGATGATTACAACCAGCTGATCGATCAGCTTGGTTCTTCCGACCGCAATGACGGTCCGGACATCCTTGCCGTAAAACACAGAAGAGAAGAGGGCCGCACACCTGCTCAGCCCCAGCGGCAGGCTGCTGGTGAACAGCCCCAGCGCCGGGTCACTCAGTATACCCCCGGTGCCGACCGTCAGCGCCGCCAAGGCTCGGCCTCCGGTCAACCGGCCCACAGCCGCGCCGCGTCTTCCCGCGGCACGCAGCAGCGCGCTGCCTCGTCCAAGCGCACCACTGGTCACAGCGCAGATGCTGCCCAGCAGGCACAAACTGCTTCCCACACTTCCCCAAAGCGCAAAACCAAGGAAAAGAAGCCCGGGTTTGGCGGCAGCGCATGGGTGCGCGCCATCATCATCGTTTTGATCATGGTCGCCTGTGCCGTTGCCCTGGCTCTGTTTGCCCTTTCCAGCGCCAGCGACCTCTTTGGCCTTAACCAGGAGGACAAGCAGGTGGAGGTCAATGTGGAAGAGGGAATGTCTTCCGGCGACATCATCGACCTGCTGGAAGAAACCGGTGTTATCAACCAGAAGGTCACCTTCCGCTTCTATGCCGGCCTTAAGGATGCTTTGGGCGAATTCAAGCCCGGCCAATACGTGATGAACTGCAACTTCAGTTACGATGAAATTATCATCATGCTGCGCACCGGCATCCGCAACGAAGAGGAACGCGCCGTTGTTTCTGTAACCTTCTATGAAGGCATGACCGCATGGGAAATTGCCGAACGTCTGGAAGAGAACAAGGTCTGCAATGCCGAAGAGTTCATCAACGCCGTTAACACCGCCGACTTCTCCGACTACGAATTCATGTCCCTCATTCCCGAAGAGGAGCTGCGCTTTGTTCGTCTGGAAGGCTTCCTCTTCCCCGACACCTACCAGTTCTATGTGGATGAAAACCCCGAAAACGCTGTTCGCCGCTTCCTCGATAACTTTGAGTCCAAGGTCACCGATGACGTTATCTCGGCTCTCAACAACCAGAACCTGAGCCTCTACGAGGGCATCAACCTGGCATCCATCATCCAGGGCGAATCCAGCAACAATGAGCAGATGGGCAAGGTTTCCTCGGTGTTCCACAACCGTTTGGATTCCCCCGGCGTTTACCCCATGCTGCAGTCCGACGTGTCCCGTTCTTATATCAACAACGATATCATTCCTCATGTTGATATTATCAATGACGACCAGATCTTCGCCTACGACTCCTACCAGTGCAGCGGCTTGCCGGTGGCCCCTGTGGGCAACCCCGGCATGGACGCCATCATGGCTGCCGCCCACCCCGAAGACACCCCCTATTTCTTCTTTGTATCCGATGCGGAGGGTGAATTCTACTACGCAGTCACCTTCGACGAACACATCTATAACGTTCGCCGCGCAGGCCTGCTGGGCGAGATCACCGGCATTGCCACCGAAGAGTAAACCGCACACAGCCCTCCCGGCAGGGAGGGCT
>JAGAPB010000084.1 GCA_017847995.1 Oscillospiraceae bacterium | reverse complement strand
TGGGGGCCGGGGGCGGGCTCATCCTGCTGCCGGCGCTGCGCCGCCGGGGTCTGCCCACCGCCCAGTGCCACGCCACCATGCTGGCCGTCACCGTTCCTTTGGCGGTGCTTTGCGGGGCTTTTTATCTGCTGCGGGGGCATGTTGCCTTCTCCCAGCTTCTGCCCTATCTGCCCGGCGGGGCGGTGGGTGCGGTGGTGGGCAGCCTTCTGCTGCCCCGCATCCGCCCCCGGCTGCTGCGGGTGGTGTTTGCCCTGTTTTTGCTCTATTCGGGTCTAAAATTCACCGGCCTCCTCCAATGGATGGGGGTGGCGCTGTGATTTCCTTCCTCATCGGTATGGCCTCGGCTGTTACAGCGGCGCTGGGCTTTGGCAGCGGCTGTGTCATGCTCATCTGCCTTACCCTGCAGGGGGTGGGGCGGCTGGCCGCTTCGGGCATCAACCTGCTCTTTTTCCCCCTCACCGGCGGGGTGTCGCTGGTGCTGCACCACCGCCACGGCCTGGTCAACTGGAAGATTGCCCTGCCCATGCTGGTGGCGGGCTGCGTGGGGGCGCTGCTGGGCTGTTGGGCCGCCGGAATGGTCCCCCAGCAATGGCTTTCCCGCCTGTTTGGGGGTCTGCTGCTGGTGCTTTCGGTCCGGGAACTGCTGGCCTGCTTCAAAAAAAACGCCCCTTTGCATAATCCGCCCCATGGGGGCGCAAACTAATCCCGGAAGGCATCTGCTGCCTGCCCGGCCTATCCGCTGGCCCCACCGGAAGCCGACCGCCCGATACCCCGGGGCCAGAAAGGCATTGAAGTTTTATGAAACAAAACCGTTTTGGCAGCCATAAATTCGCCAACTTTTTTGCAGGCAAGGGCTTTTACGCTGCGCTGGCTCTCTGCCTGGTGGGGGCAGGCGCCACCGCCTGGATTGCCGCCGACCGCACCCTCAGCGGTCTGGAAGAGCAAAACCGGCTCATCTCGCAGCCCCAGCAAAATGAAGTTATCGTCGAGGAGGAATTTGTGTGGGAAACACCCCAGACGCCCGTGCAGGAAATTGTAGACGAGCAGCCCAAGCCCTCGTCCTCGCCGTCACCCTCTTCCAGCTCGCCCTCCTTGCCCGAAGAATCCTCCGTGCCCGAAGAAGCATCCTTGCAGCCCACCGCATCTCCGGTGCGGTCCGGCTCGGCCTTCGTGCTGCCGGTGCAGGGGGCGGTGTTCAACCGCTTTTCTGAGGGCAAGCTGGTCAAAAGTGAGACCCTGAAGGACTGGCGCACCCACGATGGGGCCGACTTTGCCGCCGAACCGGGCACCGATGTGGTGGCGGTGCAGACCGGCACCGTAACCTCCATCCGCAACCATCCCCTGTGGGGCTGGGTGGTGGAGATCGACCACGGCAACGGCCTGTGCAGCAAAACCTGCGGCCTTGGCGAAAAGTGTTCGGTCTCCGAAGGGGAACGGGTCAGCGCCGGGCAGGTCATCGGCCGGGTGGGTTCCATCCCCTGCGAATCGGCCCTGCAGTCCCACATCCATCTCGAAATGGTTCAAAACGGCACCGCGGTGGACCCGCTGCGGGCCATGAACAAGCTTTGACAAAAGCGGCAGGAGAGCTCTCCTGCCGCTTTTGTCAAAGCTTGTTCATGGCCCGCAGCGGGTCCACCGCGGTGCCG
>JAGAPB010000083.1 GCA_017847995.1 Oscillospiraceae bacterium | reverse complement strand
TCCCCCTGGCTGTGGAAGGCGTACACCGCCGAAACCCCGCTTCTCCGGCACAGGTTGACCACCGCCTGGGTCTCGGGTTCGCTGTGGGGGTGTTCGCCGCCAAACTTTCCGGGGCAGGGGCCAAAGATGCCCTGCCGCTGTTCCAATTGCCGCAACTGCTGCCACCCGGCGTCAAAGTTGTGGTTCAGGTCCACCCCACGGGCGTTGGCCTGCCACAGGCAGCCCTCGTACCAGCATTTTTGCACCAGGGGGGCACAAAACCCCGCGGCGGAAGGCCCCCGCAAGGCGATAGCCGTGCCGTCCGGGTTCAGGCAGGGCAGGATGAGCAGCCCGCGCCGTTCCAGGCTTCGCCCCAGGTCCACCCCGGCCAGGGGTCTGCGGCAGCTCAGGCTGCGCAGCAGGTCTTCGGCAAAGCGCAGCAGCAACAGCACCGTCAGCCACTCGCCCCCGTGCACACCCCCCACCATCAGCACCGGAGTGTTCAGTCGTCCCACCGCCAGCACCGGGATGGGCCGTCCCAACAGGCTGTTCCCGGCCAAAAAGACCCGTCCCCGGCCATAGCAGCGGCAAAATTTGGTCAGCAAAGCGGCCAGCCCGTCACAGTCGGGCGGCTGTGTTCCATACAGTTCAAACAACATCGGTCATCCCTCCATCCGGTACAAGCATATGCGCCCCGGGGGCGGGGATAGTATCTCATACTTCGTTCGGGAGGAATTTTCATGGCTCATTTTGAAAAACAGCTTACCACCAAAACCATCTACGACGGCAAAATTCTGGAACTGCACTCCGACACGGTGGAACTGGAAAACGGCAACCAGGCCCTGCGCGAGGTCATCATCCACCACGGCGGTGTGGGCATCCTGCCTGTGGATGCCCAAAACAATCTGCTGCTGGTACGCCAGTTCCGCTACCCCACCGGCGCCGAGCTGCTGGAAATTCCCGCCGGCAAAATGGAGAAAGGGGAGGACCCCCGCCAGTGCGGCCTGCGGGAATTAGAAGAAGAGGTTGGCTGTCATGCCGCCGTGTTTGAAAGCATGGGCTGTATGTGGCCCACCCCCGCCTACGACACCGAGCTGGACCACCTGTTCTATGCCGAAGAGCTGACCCCCTGCAACCAGCACCTGGATGAGGATGAATTTTTGGACGTGGTGCGCCTGCCCCTGAAAAAGGCCATCGAGATGGTGCTCAACAACGAGATCCCCGATGCCAAAACCCAGCTTGCCATCCTCAAATACGCCGCCCTGAAGCAAAAATAAGATTTTGGGGGAGTGTTTCAGCATGAGCATCGTGCAAACCTTTTACGACAATCTGGCCTCCCAGTACGATAAACTGTTTTTCGATTGGCAGGCTGCCACAAAGGAACAGGCGGAAATTTTGGATAGGCTGTTCCAAAGCAATGGCTTTGACAGGTCGGCCCGGGTTCTGGATTGTGCCTGCGGAATAGGGACACAGGCCATTGGGCTTGCCGCGCTGGGGTATTGTGTAACTGCTTCGGATATTAGCCGGGCAGAACTGGCGCAGGCCAAAGAGCGAGCCGCTCAAAGAGGTCTGCAGATTCGCTTTGAAAACGCTGATTTTCGGGTTTTGTCAAAAACCTTTTCCCACGGGTTTGACATCATCGTTGCCATGGACAATGCTTTGCCCCATATGCTTTCAGCCGGGGAACTGGATTCTGCTGTAAAAAGCATCGTGGGCCAAATGACGGATGGCGGGATCTTTGTTGCCAGCGTTCGTGATTATGATGCATTGCTTAAAGAAAAGCCGCCCTATTCCGCACCCTATATCCACGAAACCCCAATGGGGCAAAGGGTCTCCTTTCAAACTTGGAAGTGGGAGGGAGAACACTATAAGCTTACACAATACATCATTGACGACCAGCAAGACCTGCAGATAAGCAAATTTGAATGTGAATACCGTGCAACGCGCCGGAAGGAACTGACCGACCTGTTGCTTGCGGCCGGATGCAGCAAGGTGGAGTGGAAGTTCCCCGAAGAAACCGGATTTTATCAGCCCATTGTCGTAGCTCAAAAATAATATTATTTCGATGCAAAATAAAAAACTCTCGGTTGTGGCCGGGAGTTTTTCCTATCGTGTTTTAAAAATAGCTGCGCATCAGGTCGTGTACATATTTGGCCTGTGCCTTATAGTCGGTGCAGTCGGCATACAGGAACAGCTCGCAGGTAAAGATGCGAAGGCCCAGTTCCTTGCAGGCGCCGATGGTGCGGGCAAAGTCCACCATGCCCTTGCCGTATCCGGCGTAGCGGTAGTCGCCGGGGATGGCGTCCTTCAGGTGCATGGCAACGATCTTGCCCTTGCCGGCGTGGATGTCGTCCACCGTCTTGTCCATATCGCCTTCCATGGTAACAGAGGTGTTGGCAAAGTCGGCGTAAATGCCCATCCAGGGGGAATCCACCGCATCCACCAGCGACCGTGCCTTGCGGATGCTGTCCACATAGGGCTGGTCGGCGTTTTCAATGCCGATCATCACGCCATAGCGGGCGGCCAGGGCGGCAGCCTCGGGCAGGTGCCTGTGCAGGCGGGCCTGGGTCTCGGGAGTGGAGGGCTTGTTAAAGGTGTCGTAGCCGTTGAACAGGATGACACGGCAGCCCAGGTCGCAGGCCAGTTCCAGGCCCTGTTCCAGGGTGCGCATAAATTCGGCAACGTTTTCGTCCGATTCGCCCATGGGGCAGCGGCGCAGCACACTCATCGAAAGGGTGACGAACTTCAGCCCGTTCTTGCGCATAAAGTCCACCAGTTCATAGCGCTCCTGCTTGGTCCAGTCCAGGCGCTTGGCCCGTTCGGGGTGCAGGTCCACGCACAGCTCCATATAGTCGTAGCCCAGCTCCTTGGTCAGCAGCAGCTTTTCGGTCAGGGGCATGTCGTCGGGCATGGCCTTTTCATAAAGCCCCAGCATATATTCATACATAGCAGAATTCTCCTTTGCCTAAGGATGAAAGAACAGCGGCGGAACCGGTGGCTCCGCCGCTGGCAGGAAGTTACTTCTTGCTGATTGCGGTGGTCTCGCGCATCCAGTCGCCAAACTTGTCGTAGGCCTTCTGGTACTGTGCAAAGATCTTCTTGTACTTTTCAACGTTTTCGGGAATGGGCTCGATGCGCTTGGTGTAGCGTACCATATGTTCTACGGCGTCATCAAAGTCCTTGTACAGGCCGGCAGCCACGGTGGCCAGAATGGCCGAACCCAGGGTGCAGGACTGGGGATTTTCGGGAACGTTTACGATAACGTTGCTGATGTCGGCGTGGATCTGCATGAACAGTTCGCTGTTGGTGGTGCCGCCGCCCATGCAAACTTCGGTCACATCAATGCCGGCCTTGCGGTAGCTGTCCAGTACGTTTTCGGTACCAAAGGCTACGCCTTCCATGATGGCACGGAACAGGTGAGCCTGGGTGTGGCCCAGCGACAGGCCGTAGATGTTGCCGCGGATGTTGGGGTCGGTGTAGGGGGTGCGGTTGCCCTGCCACCAGTCCAGAACCACCAGACCGTCGGCGCCGGGATCCAGCTTGGCAGCTTCACGGTTCAGCCAGCCGTATGCGCCGCCTTCTTCGGTTTCCAGGTTCTTGCAGAAGTTGCGCTTGAACCAGGCAACGATGGAGCCGGAGGATACCTGGCCGCCTTCCAGCAGGCCCAGGCCCTTGATGATGGCATCGGGGTAGGGGCCGAAGGTGCCGCACTTGCTGTACTTGTATTCTTCGGTCAGGCCCATGGCCAGGTGAGAAGAACCGGTGATCAGTGCTACCTTGCCGGGCTTGGTCACGCCCAGACCGAAGCAGCCAACATAGGCGTCAACGCCGCCCTGGCCAACGATGGTGCTTTCGTTCAGGCCCAGGAATTCGGCAGCTTCGGGGGTCAGGGTGCCCAGGTTGTCGCCCAGGTAGTGGGTTTCCTGGGGGAACTTGTCCAGAGCGTCGCCCAGGCCGATCATTTCATAGAAATCAACGGGGAAACCGCCGTTGGCAGCGTCGTAGTACCAGCGGGCAGCCATGTTGGAAAGGTTGCGGGTCCACTTGCCGGTCAGCTTGAAGGTCAGCCAGTCGGCGTATTCGCACAGCAGGTCGGCCTTGTTGTAGTTTTCGGGTTCATGCTTCTTCAGCCACAGGGCCTTGCAGGGCATCCATTCGGCCGAAACATTGCCGTAGCCGTTCAGCTTCAGGATGGGGTGGCCGGTCTCCTGAATGAACTTGGCTTCTTCGGCAGAACGGATATCCATCCAGATAACGCAGTCGCGCAGGGGAGTGCCGTCCTTCATGCACAGCATAACGCTGCAGGCGGTAACGTCGTAGCTCAGGGCAACGATGTCATCCTTGCTTACGCCGGACTTCTTCAGCACTTCGCGGGTGCTGTTGCCCATGCAGTTCCACCAATCTTCGGGCTTCTGTTCGGCCCAGCCGGAATGTTCGTGATAGGTCACATATTCGGTTGCGTGGTAGGCAACTTCGTTGCCGTCCAGGTCATACAGGCCAACACGCATACCGCCGGTGCCGCCGTCAATACCCAGTACATACTTTTTAGACATGGTTTTTAACCCCCATTATAAATAAATTTTGGTCGTGCATGTATGAAAATATTATAGCAAATCGACAATTCCTAAGCAAACAAAACCGCCCCCCAACCATACAGAAAAGAATGCCGCAATTTTGTGCAACAAAGCGAAAAAACGCCTAAATATACATTTGCAAAGGCACAAAAGGGCATTTGTGCTATTTTGCGCCGTCTCCACATAAAGTGGAAGGGAAAACAGGCCGGAAGGTGGGAAAAAACGATGAAGCGTTTGACAGCATTTTTGATAGCGGCGGCGGTATTGACCTGTTCGGTGTCGGCCTCGGCCGTGCCGGAGGAGCCCTCGGTGGCGGTCATCAGCGAAAGCCTTCTTTCGGCCGAGGTGGCCTCCGCGGCGGCACTGCAGGTGGGCCCCGAACTGCCCGCCCGGTCGGCGGTGCTGATGGAACAGACCACCGGCAAGCTGCTGTTTGCCAAAAACGAGCGGGAACCCCTGCCCCCGGCCTCCATCACCAAGGTCATGAGCCTGCTGCTGGTGATGGAAGCCATCGACCGGGGCAGCCTTACCCTGCAAAGTGAGGTCTGCTGCAGCGACCATGCCGCCTCCATGGGCGGCAGTCAGATCTGGCTGGAGCCGGGGGAGATCATGACGGTGGATGAACTGCTGAAGGCCGCCGCCATTGCCAGCGCCAACGACGCCACCGTGGCCCTGGCCGAGGCCGTGGCGGGCAGCGAAACGGCCTTTGTGGAACTGATGAACCAGCGGGCGGCCCAACTGGGCATGGAGGACACCACCTTCAAAAACGCCGTCGGCCTGGATGAGGAGGGCCACCTCACCAGCGCCCGGGATATCGCCATCATGTCGGCCGAGCTGCTCAAATATCCCCTGATCACCCAGTACAGCACCGTGTGGATGAGCGACCTGCGGGGCGGCGAGACCCAGCTGGTCAACACCAACCGCCTCATCCGCACCTATGAAGGCGCCACCGGGCTCAAGACCGGCACCACCTCGGGGGCCGGCAAATGCCTGACCGCCACAGCCACCCGGCAGGGTCTTTCGCTGGTGGCGGTGGTGCTGGGGTGTGAAAGTTCGGATGACCGCTTTGCCGTCGGGCGGGCACTGCTGGACCACGGCTTTGCCAACTACACCTGCTTTGTGCCCCAACTGCCCGAAGAGGGGCTGACCTCGGTGGAGGTGAAGCGTGGCGTGGAACGCCGGGTGCAGCCGGCCTGCACCCCCGGCAGCGGCTTTGTGGTGGAAAAGAACCTGGTGGATGCCATCACCCAGCGGGTGGAGCTGCAGCAGGAGCTGGAAGCCCCGGTGGAACAGGGCCAGATCATCGGCCGTGTGGTGGTGGAGGCAAACGGCACCCAGCTTGGCGAATATCCCGTCACCGCCGCCACGGCGGTGGAACGCATGACCTGGAGCCGGGCGCTGGGGCTGCTTTGGCGGCAGCTTTGCTCCATGAACTGAATATCCCCCAGGGCCTGCCGGCAAACCACGCCCGGCAGGCCTTTCCCGTTGTGGGCGCCGGGTGTAGAAGAATTATTCGGAAATTCGTATAAAAGTGCAAAATTGATGAGATTGCCCAATTCCGACTTGCATTGGACAGCGGTATAAGGTAAAATTGTAAAAAAGGCGGAGTAGGCTTTTCTGCTCCGATACATAGGAAAGGAAGGATCACACAATGGCGGTAACGCTTAATTGCAAACACCTGGAAGGTTTCATCAACGAGCAGGAGTATAAAGCAATTGCCCCCCAGGTCGCAGCAGCTCACGAAGTTCTGCACCAGGGAACCGGCATGGGGAACGATTTCCTCGGCTGGCTCACTCTGCCCGAAGATTATGACCGCGAGGAATTTGCCCGCATCCAGGCCGCTGCCAAAAAGATCACCTCGGACAGCCAGATCCTGATCGTCATCGGCATCGGCGGTTCTTATCTGGGCGCCCGCGCAGCCATCGAGCTGCTCAAGACCCCCTTCTACAACAACATGCCCGGTAAGCAGACCCCCGACGTTTACTTTGCCGGCTGCAACATCAGCCCCCACTATCTCAACCAGCTCCTCGCCATCTGCGAAGGCAAGGATATCTCGGTCAACGTCATTTCCAAGTCCGGCACCACCACCGAACCCGCTCTGGCCTTCCGCGTCTTCCGCGAACTGCTGGAAAAGAAATACGGCGCCGAAGAAGCCAAAAAGCGCATCTACTGCACCACCGACAAGGCCCGCGGCACCCTGAAGGCTGTTGCCGACCGCGAAGGCTGGGAATGCTTCGTCATCCCTGATAACGTTGGCGGACGCTACTCTGTTCTGACCGCTGTTGGCCTGCTGCCCATCGCCGTTGCCGGCTGCGACATCGCCGCCATGATGGAAGGCGCCGCCGCCGCTGCCAAGGCCCTGGCCGACCCCGACCTGGAAAAGAACCCCTGCTACAAGTACGCCGCCATCCGCAACATCATGTACCGCAAGGGCAAGGCCATCGAAATTCTGGCCAGCTACGAACCCTCCTTCGTCATGATGGGCGAATGGTTCAAGCAGCTTTATGGCGAAAGCGAAGGCAAGGACCAGAAGGGCCTGTTCCCCGCTTCGGTGGCCTTCTCCACCGACCTGCACTCCATGGGTCAGATGATCCAGGATGGCCGCCGCAATATCTTCGAAACCGTTGTTGACTTCAAGGCTCCCCAAAGCGACTTCTTCATCAAGGAAGATGCCGAAAACGCCGACGGCCTCAACTTCCTGGCCAACCAGAACATGTCGGTGGTCAACCGCAAGGCGCTGGAAGGCACCGTTCTTGCCCATGTGGAAGGCGGCACCCCCAATGTTCTGCTGGAAGTTCCCGAAATCAACGAATTCGAATTTGGCTGGATGGTCTATTTCTTCGAAAAGGCCTGTGCCATCAGCGGCTACCTGCTGGCGGTCAACCCCTTTGACCAGCCCGGCGTAGAAAGCTACAAGAAGAACATGTTCGCTCTGCTTGGCAAGCCCGGCTTTGAAGAACGCCGCGCCATGCTGGAAGCCCAGCTCAAGTAAGCGTACCCCAAAGTTTGCAAAATGCACTGCATTTTTCATTAGATCCCTAATATACAGGAGGAATGTATCATGATAAAGCTGATCGTAGGAAACAAGGGCGCCGGTAAAACCAAGACCCTGATCAATATGGCCAACGAGGCCGTTAAGAACTCCAAGGGCAACGTTGTTGTAGTGGAAAAAGGTCTCAAGATGACCTATGACATCGACCACGCCGCCCGTCTGGTAGACACCGAAGAGTACAAGATCGAAGGCTTTGCAACCCTGCAGGGCTTCCTGGCCGGTCTGATGGCAGGCAACTATGACATCACCGACATCTTTGTTGACGCTACTCTCAAAATCGGTGGTCAGGATAAGGAAGAACTGGCTGCTATGATCGACCGCCTGGCCGGCCTGGCTCAGGAACACAAGGTCGAAATGGCATTCACCATTTCCTGCGACATCGCAGACCTGCCCGAAACCCTCAAGGGCTACGTTATCTAAGGCTGCACTGTAATTTATCCCCGCGTTGGGTGATTTGACAAAAAACAGGAGGTAACAAACCAATGGGCAAATATGAAGTAAAGGCTACCAAGACCGGTTTCACCTTCAACCTGAAGGCCGGCAACAACGAAGTGATCGGTGTTTCCGAAGTTTACTCTGCCGAGGCTTCCTGCAAAAATGGCATTGAAAGCGTAAAGAAGAACGCCCCCATCGCCAACATCGAAGATCAGACCGTGGAAGGCTTCGAAAAGGCCACCAACCCCAAGTTTGAGATCTATGTTGACAAGGCCGGTGAATTCCGCTTCCGCCTGAAGGCCAAGAATGGCGAACCCATCCTGGCTTCCGAAGGCTACAAGACCAAGGCCGGCTGCAAAAACGGCATCGAAAGCGTAAAGAAGAACGCCGATTCCGAAGTTGTTAAGGTAGAAGAATAACGCCAAAATAAAATCCCCCAACCGTTCTGATAGTGTTCATAGGTACAATTTGTGACCTATCCATTATTAGAAGCAGAGGCGGGCGGCGGAAGCCGTCCGCCTCTGTGCTTTTTGGCCTTTAGGCCAACATGTTTACAATTTCATCGATGCTTTGAGGGAGAGTGACCATGTGAACTGGCTGCTCTCCCTTCTCCATGTTACTGTCAACTACGCCGATGTCACGGTAGACGATACGGATATCCTGTGCCGCAGAGTGCGAATACTTTTTGGCACGCTCACCGATCTCTATCCGCTGAATGAACAACCGCAGGAGTTCAGGTGTCAGTACATCAATCGTTCTGAACCGCTTTGCCTTTTCGATAAAGGCTTCCACATTTGCCGCCGATGCTTTCAGCTTTGCCAACCGTTCCTGTTTTACAGGAATAGCATCCTCCAGCGTTTTCTGCTCAGCATTGTAGTCGGCGGACAGTCTGCGGAATTGCTCATTGGTAATACGGCCAAGGACATTGTCCTCGTAGAGCCGCTTGAACAGAGCGGTGATTTCATCGCTTCTTCTCTGCATGGTATCCAATTCTCTTTGCAGGGCATTGATCTCCTGTTTGAGCTCCGCGCTGTTCTTGGCATTGATATACGACGCAAACTGTTGCTCCTTCATTCTGGCAAAATGGGTAACTCTGCGAAGGTCATCCAAGATCACCTGCTCCAGGTCAGTCTGGCGAATCTGATGGGGCGTGCAGTATTTCTTTCCCTTCTTGCCGTAGGTATAGCACTTGAGATGGAACTGAGATCGCTTGATGGCCTCCGTCCGGTACAGCACCATGGTTTTACCGCAGTCTGCACAGAAGACAAGGCCGGCGAACATATTAGGCTCATCCATGTGCTTGGGCGGCCTGCGCTTGTGAGAACGCACATCCCGAACGATATTCCAGAGTTCCTGCGTGATGAGAGGCTCATGGGTGTTCTTGACAATGATCTGTTCACTTTCGGGAATGTCAACTCTGGTTTTATTCTTGTAGGAGATGGTGGAACTCTTTTGCAGATGGGTATGACCGAGGTAGGTCTGATTCTCCAGTATGTGAGCAACAGAAGTACTGCTCCAACCATAGGGACGCTGCATGTCCATTCCAGCCTGTCCTTTGCCATACTTTCGGTAGTAGTAATGGGCGGGAGTGAGTATCTGCTCATTCTGCAGAATACGTGCGATCTGATTCGGACCTTTGCCGCCAGCACACAGTTTGAAGATATATTCTACAATGGGAGCAGTTTCTTCATCGGGAACAATCTCCTTGCTGTCTGCGGCACGCTTCTTATAGCCATACGGTGCCTTGCCGCCGTAGCGCTCACCACGCTCGGCCTGCATCCGCTTGATAGAGCGTACCTTCTTACTGGTGTCCTTAGCGTGAAGTTCATTTGCCCAGTTGCGGATGGGATTGAAATCATTGCTGCTGGCTACCAGCGAGTCCACCGCATCGTTGACCGCAATGAAACGGACGCCCTTCTGTGGGAAGTAGATCTCTGTGTAATATCCCACCTGCAAATACTCACGTCCCAGTCGGCTGAGATCCTTGACGATGAGCGTTTCCACCTCGTCCTTTTCAATCATGTCAATGACCTGTTTCCAGGAAGGGCGCTCGAAGTTGGTACCGGAGTAACCATCGTCAGCAAGGAACAGCGTGTTCTCAAAGCCATTGTCCTGCGAATACTTTTCGAGCAGACTGCGCTGATTTAGTATGCTGTTTGAATCGCCAAGTCTGGCATCCTCCTGACTGAGTCTGCCGTAGAGAATCGTGTATTTATCCATTTGGCTTGCCATATATTTTTACCTCCTTT
>JAGAPB010000082.1 GCA_017847995.1 Oscillospiraceae bacterium | reverse complement strand
CGCAAAAATCTACGGGAGGAGCAGAGCCCCTCCCCTACGGACTTTAAAGCCTCCCCTGTGTAAAGGGAGGTGGCACGGCGAAGCCGTGACGAAGGGATTGAAAAATTATCGACAATCGCTTAACTTACGCAAAAACTGAAAGTCTCTGCCAGCAACCCCTCACCGCCCATTCGGGCGGAGCTGTCTCGCCTGTCGGCTCGGTCGGCGGTGGACGAATGCCACAGGCATTCACCGCCCTTACACAGGGGAGGCTTTAAAAAGGAAAAGCCCCCGCCTTTGCAGACAGGGGCGGTTTTTCTTTTATGCGTTGGCCCAGAGGGCGCTGGCCCAAAGGTAATCCACCTCGGGGTAGGACAGGCCGTCAAATTTTTCCAACTGCCCGGCAAACTTGTTTTGGATGAATTGGTACTGTTCCTCCACCAGCTCGCCGCAGAGGTAGCCCCCCTCGGTGCTGTAAAAGTGGAAGGCCTCCTTCCCCTCCAGCCGCAGATAAAGCACCTCCCGCAGCCGGAAGTTGGGCATCTGCTTCTGCAAATTTTGCACCAGCGACCATTTCAGCAGCTCAAGCACACGGTCATCCCGTCCGCTTTCCAGGGAGCTCACCTTTTCCCGCAGTTGGTCGATGCCGGCCACCATGCGGGTGGTGTATTCGGGCACAGCCAAGCCGCCGCGGATCTCGGCAATTTTCTTTTCCCGGCCCTCTCCCCGCGGGATGATCCACACCATGGCCTTGTGTTTTAGGTCTTGGTAGAGCAGGGGGTAGTTGAGGGTCAGATGATAGCCGCAGTGGGGGCAGGTCTCCACAAAAAATTTGCCGGTGACGATCAGCCCGGCCACATCTTCGGCCAGGTCGGTGTTCACCGTGTTCCAGATGGTCACCTCAAAGTTCTTTTTGCACTTGGGGCAGGCGATGGTCTCCTTGCGGGAAAGGGACATTTCCGGTTCCTCCTTGGTTGGATGAAAAGGGCCGCCCCACGGGCAGCCCCTTTGGTTTATTTAAGCTTCGCGGCCCAGGTCAAAGGCCTTTTCGTTCATTTCCACGAATGCGGGCTTTACCGACTGGGCAATGGCGGCCTTCCAGTCTTCCACGCTGAATTCCATCTGCTTGGAAAGCACGCCCATCAGCACGATGTTTACCGCCTTGGCGCTGCCGGCCTGTTCGGCCAGGCTCAGGGCGTCCACAACGGTCAGGTCACATCCGGTGGCGGTGATGCGCTCGGGGATGTTTTCGGGGTAGTTGGCAGCTCCGGTGATAACAGGCATGGGGCTGATCTTCTGGTCGCCGGTAATCAGCTTGCCGCCTTTTTTCAGATAAGGCAGCCAACGGGCGGCCTCGCACTGTTCAAAGCTTACGATCAGGTCGGCTTCGCCCAGCGAGATGATGGGAGAGGCCACCTTTTCGCCATAGCGGACATAGGTGACGACCGAACCGCCGCGCTGGCTCATGCCGTGCACTTCCGAAACTTTTACGTCATACCCGGCGTTCATAATAACATTGCCCAGCAGTTTGCTGGCCAGCAGGCTGCCCTGGCCGCCTACGCCGACGATCATGATATTGGTGGTTTTGCTCATCACTTGTCACCTCCTGTAATAGCCTGCTTGGGACAAAGCTGCTGGCACAGGCCGCAGCCCACGCACAGGGTGGGGTCAATTTCCACCTTGCCCTCCACCATGGCAATGGCGGGGCAGCCGATGCGGAAGCACATTTTGCAGGTGATGCACTTGCCGTGGTCGATGGAAAGGGCGGGCTTGGGCTTTACGCTCTTCAGCAAAGCGCAGGGGCGGCGGCTGATGATGACCGAAACCTCTTCGGCAGCCAGTTCTTCCCGCACGGTGGCTTCAAATTCCTTCAGGTTGTTGGGGTCTACCACACGCACACGGTTTACGCCAATGGCTTCGCACAGCTTTTCGATGGAAACGGCGGGGGCCGCCACACCGTGGATGTCGTAGCCGGTGGTGGGGTTCTGCTGGTGGCCGGTCATGCCGGTGATGGAGTTATCCAGCACGATGACGGTGGAAGCGCCACGGTTGTAGACCATGTCGATGAGGCCGGTGATGCCGGAATGCATAAAGGTGCTGTCGCCGATGACGGCAACCGACTTCTTGGCCGATTCGGCGCCGCGGGCGGTGTTGAAGCCGTGCAGCCCGCTGATGGAAGCCCCCATGCAAATGGTGGTATCCATGGCAGTCAGGGGAGGCAGGGCGCCCAGGGTGTAGCAGCCGATGTCGCCGCTGACGGTAACGCCGATCTTATGCAGGCTGTAGAACATGCCGCGGTGGGGGCAGCCGGGGCACAGCACAGGGGGACGGCCGGGAATGGCCTCGGGGAAGGCTTCGCCGGCAGGCAGGGGCTGGCCCAGCTTTTCGGCAACGGTGCGCTGGCTGTATTCACCCAGCAGGCCGAACAGCTCCTTGCCCACAGCCTTTACGCCGATGGAGGCACAGTGGCTTTCAATGATGCCGTCCAGTTCTTCCACAATGTACAGTTTTTCCACCTTGGCGGCAAACTCCTGGATGAGCTTGACCGGCAGGGGGTTGACCATGCCCAGCTTGAGCACCGAGGCGTTGGGCAGGGCTTCCTTTACATACTGGTAGCAGGTGCCGGCGGCAATGACGCCCATGGCGGTGTCGGCCATTTCCACCCGGTTCAGGGGGCTGGTTTCGGCAAAGTCACGCAGCCTGGCGGTGCGCTCTTCCACCACAACATGGCGGCCGATGGCGTTGGCGGGCATCATCACATATTTCTTGGGGTCCTTGGTGTATTCCTTCACCCCGGCGTCGGTGCGTTCTCCCAGTTCCACAATGCTTTGGGAATGGGCGATACGGGTCTGCATCCGCAGGATAACGGGGGTGTCGTATTCTTCCGAAATGCGGTAGGCCTCGCCCACAAAGTCACGGCATTCGGCCGAGTCGGCGGGTTCCAGCATGGGCAGCTTGGCGGCAATGGCATAGTGGCGGGAATCCTGCTCGTTCTGGGAAGAGTGCATACCGGGGTCATCGGCAACGGCGATAACCATACCGCCGTTTACGCCGGTGTAGGATGCGGTGAACAGGGGGTCGGCAGCCACATTCAGGCCAACATGCTTCATGGCGCAGAAAGAACGTGCCCCGCCGATGGAAGCACCCAGGGCCACTTCCATGGCAACCTTTTCGTTGGGGGCCCATTCGGTGTAAACCTCGGGGTAATTGCTCAGTTCTTCGGTAATTTCGGTACTGGGGGTACCGGGATAGCTGGAAGCCACCCGGCAGCCGTGTTCGTACAGGCCGCGGGCAACGGCAGCATTGCCCAGCATCAGTTTTTTCATTTATGTATCCCTCCGTGATCGGATTATTCCACATCAGTCTTTTAAATGGTTGAAAAGAAACGCGAAAAAAAGACGCCGCAAGGCGGCATGGATTCTATCTAATAATAGGTGGTTTGGCCGTTTTCGTCAAGACTTGGCTCCCCTGCCCGGCATATTTACAGTTTCTTAATTATTTTTCACATTCTTTGGTGTACAATAAACTCAAATTCATAGGGCAAGATGCCGAATAACCCCTGTCAATTTGCCCGGCGACACTTTATTTTGCCCAAAAAGTATGCTACACTAATAAAATAGTTCTGCCACACGACAGCCGAAAAGGAAGAGGTGACCCGATGTTCGGTTATGTCCGCACATTTGACTCTGAACTGAAGATCGGGGAATTCCGCGCCTACAAGGCCATCTACTGCGGCCTGTGCAAGCAGTTGGGGCGTTCTTTCGGCCTGTTTGCCCGCATGACTCTCAGCTATGACTTCACCTTTTTGGCCGCCCTTGCCATGGCTGTGGCCGAGGAAGAACCGGCCTTTGAGGCCCAGGGCTGTATGTGCAACCCCATCAAAAAGACCCCCTGCTGCCTGGAAAACAAGGCCCTTTGCGACGCGGCCGACTGTGCCATGATCCTTCTGTGGGAAAAGCTGAAAGACGACCTGCAGGACAGCGGCTTTGTGAAAAAACTCGGCGTCCGCCTGCTGCGGCCCTTTGCCCGGCGTCCCTACCGGCTGGCTGCCGCCCGCCGTCCCGAGCTTGCCCGCATGGCCCAGGAATACACCGCGGCCCAAAACGCCCTGGAAAAGGCCGGCTGCGCCGATGTGGACCAGGCCGCCGAACCCACCGCCAAGCTTCTTTCCGCCCTGCTGGAGGAACTGAGCAGGGACGAAAAACAGCGGCGTGTGCTGGGGCGCACCGGTTATCTGCTGGGGCGCTTCATCTACCTGTGCGACGCCCTGGATGACCTGGAGGACGACCAGAAAGCGGGTGGGTATAATCCCTTTTTGCTGCGCAATGCCGCAAAGGGCATGACCGCCGAAGAGATCCGCCAGGATGCCAAAGGGTCCCTCTACCTCACCGTTTCGGAACTTGGCCTTTGCTGTGACCTGCTGCAGCTGCAGCGGTTTGCAGGCATAATAAACAATGTGCTCTGCCTTGGATTAAAGGGCAGTGTGGATCAAATTATGGAACGCAAAAAACAACGCGAAAGAAAGGAGTTGGGTGTATGACCGATCCCTACAAGGTGCTTGGAGTTTCCCCCAATGCCACCGATGAACAAATCAAAGACGCCTACCGCGCCCTGGCCCGGAAGTACCATCCCGACAACTTTGTGGATAACCCCCTTTCCGACCTGGCGGGCGAAAAGATGCAGGAGATCAACGAAGCCTATGACGAGATCATGCGTCAGCGCCGCAGCGCCGCCCAGGGCGGCCCCCAGGCCAGCCATTCCCAGTCCGGCTACTACCAGTCCTCCCAGTTTTCCGACATCCGCCGGCTGATCAACTCCGGCCGTGTCAACGAGGCCGAGGAACTGATCGACGGCATTCCCGCCGCCCAGCGCAATGCCGAATGGTATTTCCTCAAGGGCAGCGTTTGCTACACCCGCGGCTGGCTGGACCAGGCGGTTTCCAATTTCACCCGCGCCAACGAAATGGACCCTGCCAACCAGGAATACAAGGCTGCACTGAACCAACTGCTTTGGCAGCGCCAAAACGGCTATGCCCAGCACGCCGGCAACGCACAAAATGTGATGTGCAATAGCTGCTGCGACATCTGCACCGCCTTCTACTGCGCCAACTGCGTCACCCGCTGTTGCTGCGGCGGCTTCTAAACAAAGCCAATCGTTTCAAAGGAGTATTTTTTATGGCACGCAAAAGTACACAGGTTGCCATCGGCGGCGTTGCCGCCGCCCTCTGCCTGCTTCTGATGTTCTGCACAGGGCTTGTTCCCTTTGCTACATACGCGCTGCCCGCCCTGGCCGGGGTGGTGCTGATCGCTGTGGTAGCCGAAATGGGCTGGCGCACCGCCATGGTGGTTTATGCCGCCGTTGCGCTGCTTTCGCTGGGCATTGTGCCCGACCGCGAGGCCGCCATGCTGTTCATCTTCTTTTTCGGCTACTACCCCGTTATCAAGGGGCTGATTCAGCGCCTGCCCACCAAGGTGCTGCAGCTTGTCATCAAGTTCGTGCTGTTCAATGTTGCCATGATCCTTTCCTATCTGATCATCATTTATGTGCTGGGCATCCCCGACATTCTGGAAAGCTTCGGCGACTTTGGCAAATACTCCGCACTGGTGCTGTTGGGCATGGGCAATGTGGTGTTTGCCGTTTACGATTTTGCCCTTACCAACATCGTGGACGTTTACCACTGCTGGTTCCGTCCCAAATTTCTGCGCAAACTGTAAATTCCACCCCCGTACCTGCTGCGGGGGTTTGTT
>JAGAPB010000081.1 GCA_017847995.1 Oscillospiraceae bacterium | reverse complement strand
CTGCCTTCTTTGGTGGTGCGCGGCGGCAAATCCTACTTCGACTGGATCGCAACCGCGCTGATCTTCCACCCGGCGGGGCGGGAGCTTGCCGCCCTGGGCGGTGTTTACTGCGAAGAGCTTGCCCGGGACGATAACTGCTTCAGGGTCATTCTTGCTAAGGCGGGCGACCAGCCAAAGGTGGAGGATGGCGAGGCGGCCTTTGGCTTTGCCCCTGCCGACCAGGCGCTGCTCCGGCGGTTTGAGGAGAATTGTTCCTTTGAATATCCCCATGCCGCGTCGGTGATAACACCCTCCAAGTTCTCGGTTTCTCAGCTTTCCCACCAGGAGGGGGAGGACCTGTTCTGCGCCGCCCGGCCCGCCTTCCTCAGCAAAGAAAACATGACCGCCGCCCAGAAGGGCAGCGCCACCCACAAATTCATGCAGTTTGCCAGCTTTGAAAACGCGGCTGTTTCCCCCACAGGAGAATTGGAACGCCTGAAGCAGGAAGGCTTCCTTTCGCCCGAAGAAGCCGCTGTGGTGGACTGCGGGGCGGTGGAAGGCTTTTTTGCCTCCTCTTTGGGCCGCCGTATCGAAACCGCCGGCCGTGTGCTGCGGGAGCTGCGCATCATGGGTGAGGTTTCGGCCGCCGATCTGGCTGCCTACACCGACCAGGTGAAGGGCGAAGAACCGGTGGTGCTGCAGGGGGTGGCCGACTGTGTGCTGGTGGAACAGGGTGGAGCGGTCATCATCGACTATAAGACCGACCGTGTAAAAACAGGGGAGACCCTGCTGGAACGTTACAGCGGCCAGCTTCAGCTTTATGCCCGCCTGCTGGAGGAATATCTTTTCTGCCCGGTAAAGGAATGCTGGATCTATTCCTTCACTTTGGGGAAGGCTCTGCGGGTGTGCTGAAATTTCTTCAAAAAATTTGGATAAATTGCTGTTTTTCTATTGACTTTCGTTAGTGGTGGTGCTAATATATATCAGAAAACAAAGCAGAACACATCCGTTCTCACCTGACCGCAAAGGCGGCGCGGGTCAATACCTTAAACAGGGCACAGCTCTGTAACTATGTGTATTGTCAAGCGCGGACGGATTTCTGTCTGCGCTTGTTATTTTTTGTCAAGAAGGGTATGGAGGTGTTTTACCATCGCAGTAAAAGAATTGCTTATCAACGAGGAGATTCGTGACAAAGAAGTACGTCTGGTAGGCGAAACCGGCGAACAGCTGGGTATCATGTCTGCCCGCGATGCTTTGCAGCTTGCCTCTGAAAAAAATCTTGACCTTGTCAAGATCGCTCCTCAGGCCACCCCTCCGGTATGCAAGATCATGGATTACGGCAAATACCGGTTTGAGCAGGCCAAGCGCGAAAAGGAAGCTAAGAAAAATCAGAAGGTTGTGGATATCAAGGAAATTCGTCTTTCTTTGAATATCGATACCAACGACTTCAACACCAAGGTCAACCACGCCCGCAAGTTTTTGAAGGCTGGCGACAAGGTAAAGGTTTCCATCCGCTTCCGTGGTCGTGAAATGGCCCATGCCCACCTGGGCACCGGCATCATGGAACGCTTTGCCGAAGCCCTGGCTGATGTAAGCAATGTGGAAAAACAACCCAAGCTGGAAGGACGCAGCATGCTGATGTTCCTTGTAGTAAAACCCACAAAGTAAATTCATTTAGGAGGAGAATATAAAATGCCTAAGCTGAAAACCCATTCGGGAGCCAAGAAGCGCTTCAACCTGACCAAGAACGGTAAGGTGAAGAGAGCCCACGCCTTTAAGTCCCACATCCTCAACAAGAAGAGCACCAAGCGCAAGAGAGGCCTGCGTCAGACCGGCTATGCCGACAAGACCAATGTAGCCACCGTAAAGCTGCTGGTACCCTACAAGTAAGAAGAAAACGACAGGAAGAACATTACCTGAAAAACGGAGGAGAATAGATTATGGCTCGTGTTAAGGGCGCGATGATGACTCGCAAGAGAAGAAAAAAGGTACTGAAGCTGGCCCAGGGCTACTTTGGCGGCAAGCGTAAGCTGTTCAGAACTGCCAAGGAAGCAGTTATGAAGTCCGGCAACTACGCATACATTGGCAGAAAGCAGAAGAAGCGTGATTTCCGTCGTCTGTGGATCACCCGCATCTCCGCCGCATGCCGCATCAATGGTGTTAACTACTCCACCTTTATGAACGGTCTGAAGAAGGCTGGCATCGAACTGAACCGCAAGATGCTGTCCGAACTGGCCATCAACGATCCCAAGGCTTTTGCCAACCTGGTTGAAAAGGCAAAGGCTGCTCTCTAAGTATGCTAAAAGCGCCCGGGTCAAGGGTTTGACACGGGCGTTTTTCCATAAAACCACGCAGGCGGAAAGGAATTTCTTTTCTGCCCGGAGCACCCAATGATCAAGCTTTCATCCAAAGAAAATAACGAGATCAAACGCCTGGCTTGTCTTCTTACCTCAAAAAAAGAGAGGGAGAAGACAGGTCTGTTCGTCGTGGAAGGGCTGAGAATCGCACAGGAAGCAGTGCAGTCCGGCCTGGTGGTGGAAACAGCATTCTTTACCGAAACCATGCTGGAAAAACATCCCGGCGAATACCATGAAATTGCCAATGCAGCCCAAACTTCCTATTTGCTGGAGGAGCGTCTTGCGGCCCGCATCGGCGACACCAAAACCCCTCCGGGGGTGTTTTGCATCTGCCGCAAGCCCCAGCCCGACCTGTCGGTTTTTGACGGCAGCGGCAAGTACATCATGCTTTCTTCGCTGCAGGACCCCGGCAATGTGGGTACCGTCATTCGCACCGCCTGCACCCTGGGCCTCAGCGGGGTCATCCTTTCATCCGATTGCCCCGATGTTTACAGCCCCAAGGTGCTGCGTTCCACCATGGGCGGGGTGTTCACCATCCCCCTTTGGATCACCGACGATCTGCCGGCCGCCATGCAGCGGCTGCGCGGCGGAGGATGCCTTGTGGCAGCGGCAGCCTTGACCGAAGACGCCCAGCCCATTTCGGCCCAAAATATGAAGGGCGTGGGCTGTGTGGCCATCGGCAACGAGGGCAATGGCCTCACCCGTGAAATAATCGATGCCTGTGACCGGTGTATCATTCTGCCCATGGCGGTGCCCGGGCAGTCGCTGAACGCCGGTGTGGCGGCCTCGATCTTTATGTGGGAGCTGACCAAGAAGAACTAAAGCAGGGAGGAGAAGGACCATGAGCGATCTGGCATACTGGATCTGGCTTCAGCAGGCGCTGGGGTATGGTTCTTCCCGCGCCGAACAGCTTCTCAGCGCTTTTGAGGGCTCGCCCCGCAGGGTTTACGAGGCCGACTGGGCCGGCCTGCAAACCAAGGGCATGCTTACCCACAAGCAACTGGATGGCCTGCGCGGCTACAGCTTTGCCCAGGCAGAACAGGTGATCGAGGAGTGCGCCGAAATCGGCTGCCGGGCCCTGACCCCCGATATGGAGGAATATCCCACATCGCTGCGCCAGGTGTATGGACGTCCTCTGGTTCTTTATGTGCTGGGGGATCTAAGCTGCCTGGAAGGCCGCCTTGCCATCGGCATGGTGGGCACCCGCCGCTGCAGCGAATACGGCCGCCGTGTGGCCGATCTGCTTTCCCGCGAGCTGGCTGCCTGCGGTGCAGTTGTGGTCAGCGGAATGGCCGCCGGCATCGATACCGTGGCCCACACCGGAGCCTTGAAAGGCGGCGGAAAAACCGTTGCTGTGCTTGGCTGCGGCGTTGACATTGCCTATCCTGTCCAAAACGAGACTCTGAAGGAGCTGATCGCCCAAAACGGTGCTGTTGTCAGCGAATTTCCGCCCAAAACCCAGCCCAACAGCCCCAATTTTCCCATCCGCAACCGCATTATCTCCGGCCTTAGCCAGGGTGTTGTGGTGGTGGAAGGCCGCCGCCGCAGCGGCTCGCTTATCACGGCAGGCCACGCCCTGGCCCAGAACCGCGACGTGTTTGCCGTGCCAGGCAGCGTGTTCGAAACCGGCTCGGTGGGGCCTCATTGGTTGATTGCCCAGGGAGCTATTCCTGTAACCTGTACCCGCGACATTTTAGAGGAATATCTGACAGTTTACCCTGATACAATAGATACCAAAACTGTGGAGGAACTGGCGATGCCCCGCACCGCCAAACCCGCCCAGGAACCCGCCCCAAAGCCCGAAAAACCCGCCCCAAAGCCTTCCGTGGCGGAAACGCCCGCAGCTATCCCAGCGGCCCCAAAGCCGCCGGCGCCGCTGTTCCTCAGCGATATGCAGCGCAGGGTTTACGATCTGATGGAGTCCGAGCCTCAGTCGGTGGATCTGCTGACCCAACGCTGCGGCGAACCGGTGCACAAGGTGCTTTCGGCGCTGACTCAGCTTGAAGTATACGGCCTGGTGGACGCTCTGCCCGGCCATAACTATGTATTTTCCAAAGAAAAGTAAAGCTTTCTGCTGCTCTGCTAACAAATGGAGGAACGAAGCAAATGTCTAAACTGATCATTGTGGAATCGCTCGCAAAGGCAAAAACCATCCAGAAGTACCTCGGCGAGGGCTTTGATGTTGTTGCCTCGATGGGTCATATCCGTGACCTGCCCAAAAGCAAGCTGGGTGTGGATGTGGATCACGATTTCGCCATTGTGTATGAAAATATCTCCGGAAAGGAAGACCTGATCAAGAGCCTGAAATCCAAGGCCAAAAAAAGCGAACAGGTTTATCTGGCAACCGACCCGGACCGCGAGGGAGAAGCCATTTCCTGGCACCTGGCCAATTTGCTGGGGCTGGAACTTTCCGATAAGAACCGTGTTACCTTTAATGAAATTACCAAATCAGGCGTAAAGGGCGGTATGGACGCCCCCCGCAGCATCGACCTTGACCTGGTGAACGCCCAGCAGGCCCGCCGCGCCCTGGACCGCATCGTTGGCTACAAGATCAGCCCCTTCCTGTGGAAAAAGGTGCGCAAGGGCCTTTCGGCCGGCCGTGTACAGTCGGTGGCGGTACGCCTGATCGTTGACCGCGAGGATGAGATCAAGGCCTTCCAGACCGAGGAATACTGGTCTGTGGATGCCCAGTTGAAGGCGGAAGGGGAGAAGAAGTCTTTTGCCGCCAAGCTGGCCTCGAAAAACGGCAAAAAGCTGAATATCAAAAATAAGAAAGCCGCCGACGAAATTCTGGAAGCCTTGAAGGGCGAGACCTTTGTGGTGGATAAGGTGAAGAAGGGTACCCGCAAAAAGACCCCCGCACCTCCTTTCACCACCTCCACCCTGCAGCAGGAAGCCTCCCGCAAGCTGGGCTTCCAGGCCCGCCGCACCATGAAGGCCGCCCAGGAACTTTATGAAGGTGTTGAAGTGGAAGGTCTGGGCGCCGTAGGTCTTATTACCTATATGCGTACCGACTCGCTGCGCCTTTCGGCCGAAGCGCTGGCCGACGCCGCTTCCTACATCAAGAGCAAATACGGCAGCAAATATCTGCCCTCCACTCCCCGTGTGTTCAAGTCCAAGGCGGCTGCCCAGGACGCCCACGAAGCCATTCGTCCCACCATGCCCGAACTGGAACCCGCACAGGTAAAGGCCAGCCTCAGCAGCGACCAGTACAAGCTGTATAAGCTTATCTGGGAGCGCTTTATCGCCTGCCAGATGGCCGGGGCTCTCTACGATACCGTCAATGCCGATATTTCTGCCGGCATCTACGGCTTCAAGGCATCGGGCTTTACCGTGCAGTTTGACGGCTTTACCAAGCTTTATGAAGAAAGCAAGGACGAGGAAGAAGAAAAGGCCTCGGCTCTGCCCGTGCTGCAGGAGGGCGCTGTGCTTGCCGCCGAATCGGTGGTGGGCAACCAGCACTTCACCCAGCCTCCCGCACGGTTTACCGAAGCTTCTCTTATCAAGGCCCTGGAAGAAAAGGGCATTGGCCGTCCTTCCACCTATGCTCCCACCATCACCACCATCATCCAGCGCGGCTATGTGGAACGGGAAGCCAAGGCCCTCAAGCCCACCGTGCTGGGCGATGTTACCACCCGCCTGATGGCCGAACAATTCAGCAACATTGTGGATGCCGGTTTTACCGCCAGCATGGAGCAGAGCCTGGACGACATTGCCGAAGGCAAGCAGAATTGGGTGGATACCATGTCCGAGTTTTACACCGATTTTGCCGAAACCCTGAAAAAGGCCGAATCCAGCATGGAAGGCAAGCGTGTAAAAATCCCCGATGAAGCCACCGACGAGGTTTGTGAGCTGTGCGGAAAGCCCATGGTCATCAAGCTGGGCCGCTTCGGCAAGTTTATGGCCTGTTCCGGCTTCCCCGAATGTAAAAATACCAAAAAGATCGTCAAGGATTCGGGCGGCATCTGCCCCACCTGCGGCGGCAAGATCCTTACCAAAAAGTCCAAGACCGGCAAGACCTTCTATGGTTGTGAAAAATATCCCACCTGTACTTTTGCAACCTGGGATACCCCCATTGCCGAAAAATGCCCCAAGTGTGGTTCCACCCTGTTCCGCACCAACGGCCGCGGCAGAAAGATCCACTGCCTGAAGGAAAACTGTGGCTTTGAAAAGCCTTACACCGCCAAAAAGAGCGGGGAGGCAACCGATGAATAAGGTCATCGTGGTTGGCGCCGGCCTGGCCGGGTGCGAGGCCGCCTGGGCCCTGGCACGCCGGGGCGTTGCGGTGGAACTGCGGGAAATGAAGCCCCAAAAGTACACCCCTGCCCACCACTACAGCGGTTTTGCCGAGCTGGTCTGCTCCAATTCCCTCAAGGCAATGCGTCTGGAATCGGCTGCGGGCCTGCTCAAGGAAGAAATGAGGATGCTGGGCTCGTTGACCATGCAGTGCGCCGCCAAGGCCGCTGTTTCGGCAGGCGGAGCACTGGCCGTTGACCGCAAGCTTTTTTCCGACCTTGTTACCCAAGCCATCAAAGAGGACCCCCTTATCACTGTAGTGGAAGGGGAAGTGGAGGAGCTTCCCGCAGGGCCATGCATCATCGCCACCGGGCCCCTTACCTCCGACGCCCTTTCCAAGGCTATTGCCGACCGCTGCGGCTGCGGACATCTCAGCTTTTTTGACGCCGCCGCCCCCATCGTCAGCCGGGATTCCATCGACATGGAAAAGGTTTTTTTTGCCGCCCGCTATGACCGGGGTGACGCCGACTACATCAACTGCCCCTTCAATAAGGAAGAGTACGAAGCCTTCTGGCAGGAGCTGGTCAATGCCGAATCGGCACCGCTGCACGAGTTTGACAAGCGAGATTTCAAGGTGTACGAAGGCTGCATGCCCATCGAGGTTTTGGCCAAGCGCGGCGCTGACACCATCCGTTTCGGCCCCCTTAAGCCGGTTGGCCTGCGCGACCCCCGCACCGGGCACCGTCCCTGGGCGGCGGTACAGCTTCGGCGCGAGGATGCAAACGGCACCATGTTCAACATCGTCGGCTTCCAGACCAACCTGAAGTTCCCCGAACAGAAGAGGGTCTTTTCCATGATCCCCGGCCTGGAAAACGCCGAGTTTTTGCGTTACGGTGTGATGCACCGCAACACCTTTATCGATTCGCCTCGTCTTCTTAACAGCGATTTCAGCCTGCGCAGCGATGACTCCATCTATTTTGCCGGGCAGATCACCGGAGTGGAAGGCTACATCGAATCGGCCGCCGCCGGCATTGTAGCCGGAACCAACCTTGCCCGAAAACTGGCGAATAAAGAGCCTTTGCCCCTGCCCCGCAACTGCATGATCGGTGCTTTGGCGGCTTATATCAGCGATCCGCTGGTGGAAGACTTCCAGCCCATGGGCTGCAATATGGGTCTTCTGCCTTCCCCCGAAACACACATCAAGGACAAGCGTCTGCGCTATGAAACTGTGGCGCACCGTGCCATTGAAAGCCTTGCCGAAGCTTTGAAAAGCTGCGGCGAAGCCTGACCCCGAAGGGAGGATATGAATATGAGAATTATTGTTGATGCATTTGGCGGCGACAACGCCCCGCTGGAAGTGATCAAGGGCTGCCGCTTGGCAGCCGATGAATATGGATGCGAAGTCGTTTTGGTCGGTGACAGCCAGGAGGTTTGCCAGGTTGCAGGGCAGAATAACATTTCACTGGATGGCATCAAGGTGGTCACTGCCAACGGTGCCATCCCCATGGAGGCCAAGCCCACTGACCTGCTGCGCAAGTACAAGGGCTGTTCCATGGAAACCGCCTTCCAGCTCCTTTCCGCAGGGGAAGGCGACGCCCTGGTAACTGCCGGCAGCACCGGCGCTGCCCTTACCGGCGGCACCTTTATCACCAAGCGCATCAAGGGTGTAAAGCGTCCCTGCATTACAGCATTTCTGCCCGTTGGCGCAACCGGTACCCTGCTGGTGGACTGCGGCGCCAACGCCGAATGCCGTCCCGAAATGCTCTGCCAGTTTGGCATCATGGGTTCGGTTTATATGCAGAACCTGATGGGCGTGGAAAATCCCCGTGTCGGCCTGCTGAACATCGGCGTGGAAGAAGGCAAGGGAACCGAACTGCAGAAGGAAGCCTACGCCATGCTGAAGGAAGCCCCCATCAACTTCATCGGAAACGTGGAGGCCCGTGAGATCCCCCTGGGCGCCTGCGACGTTATTGTGGCCGATGGTTTTACCGGCAACATCGTGCTCAAACTGATCGAAGGCATGGCCAAATATTTTGGCGGCGAGATCAAAAAGATCATGCTGAAAAATGCCCTGACCACCGTTTGCGCCCTTTCGATGAAAAGCGGCGTAAAGGAAATGAAGAAAAAGCTGGATGCCTCGGAACACGGCGGCGCACCCCTGCTGGGCCTGCGCAAGCCTGTTATCAAGGCCCACGGCAACTCCAACGATATTGCCATCAAAAACGCCATCCGCCAGGCCATTGCCTGCTGCGAAAGCAACATGGTGGATAAAATTTCCGAAAGCCTTTCCAAGGTCGTTTTGGAAGACGAACAAGAATAAATGGTGCAAAACCCCGGAGGTGATACCATGTACCGAGATTTTGAAAAGGTCATTGGTTATCAATTTAAGAATACAGAATATCTGACCATTGCGTTGACCCACTCCTCCTATGCCAACGAGACCCGTGAGCCGGTGCAGAACAACGAGCGCCAGGAGTTTTTGGGCGATGCGGTGCTTTCCATCGTGGTGTCGGATTATCTTTTCAACCGCTTCCACCTGGCCGAAGGCGACCTGACCAAGCTGCGTGCCGCCCTTGTGTGCGAAAAGGGTCTGTTTTCCATGGCTCAAAAAATCGGTTTGGGCAAGCAGCTCCGCCTGGGCAGGGGGGAAGAACTGATGGGAGGCCGGGAACGTCCCTCGGTGGTCTCCGATGCCTTCGAGGCACTCATTGCTGCCATTTATCTGGATGGCGGCATCGAATGTGCCCGCAGCTTTATCCTGCCTTTTGTGGAGGATTTCCTCTCCAATACCGAGGAGACCTCCTTCAAGGATTATAAAACCATTCTGCAGGAGATCGTCCAGCAGAACCCCGAAGAACGCGTTACCTACGCACTGGTAGGCCAAAGCGGCCCCGACCACGACAAACGCTTTGAGGTGGAGGTGCGCCTGAACAGCAATGTGATCGGCCGCGGTGTTGGCCGCAGCAAAAAAAGTGCCGAACAGCTTGCTGCCAAGGAAGCACTGGAGCTGATGGGCAAGTGAAGCGAACCGCCAACATTCCGGTTTTTGTGCCCCACGCCGGCTGCCCCAATGCCTGTATCTTCTGCGACCAACGGACCATTTCGGGCACACAGCAGTCGCCGCGGTCTGACGAGGTAACGGCCTTCTGCCATGAAGCGTTGGCCGGACTGCCCAAGGGCATCCAAAAAGCTGAGATCGCCTTTTTTGGCGGCAGCTTTACCGCCATCGACCGCGGGCAGATGATCGCCTTGCTGGAAGCGGTGCAGCCGTTCCGCAGTCATCCCCAAATGGCTGGTATCCGCGTTTCCACCCGCCCCGACGCCATCGACAGGGAAGTGCTTGCTATCCTGAAGGACTATGGCGTGACGGCGGTGGAGCTGGGCGTGCAAAGCCTGGATGACCATGTGCTGGAACAAAACCGCCGTGGACATACCGCAAAGGATACGGAATCTGCATCCTGCCTTATCAAGGAATTCGGGTTGGAGTTGGGCCACCAGGTGATGCTGGGAATGTACGGCGACAATGCCGCGGGCTTCTGCCGCACAGTGGAGCGTTCCATCCGAATGGTACCCGATACGGTTCGCATCTATCCCGTTGTGGTGCTTAGGAATACCCAACTGCACAGCCTTTGGCAGCAGGGAAAGTATCAGCCGCCCAGGCTCGAAGAGGCGGTGGAACTGGGCGCCCATGCGCTGCAAAGCTATGTTTCGGCCGGTGTGCGGGTCATCCGCATGGGGCTGCATGCTTCGCAGCAAACCGAACAAAATATGGCTGCAGGCGTATATCATCCTGCCTTCCGGGAACTGTGCGAGAGCCGCGTTATGTACCAAGCGGCCCTGGAACGGCTGTCGGAACGACCCGCAGGAGAATACACCCTTACCGTTTCGGCCGGTGCCACCTCCAAAATGGTGGGGCAGCACCGCCAAAATGTTGTGGCTTTGCAAAAAGCCGGTTATCAGGTCGCCATCCGTGAGGATGAGGCCGTCGATTATTTGAAAGTCATTCTGGAATAGAGGTGCTATATGAGGCTTAAAGGGATCGAAACACAGGGATTTAAATCCTTCCCCGACCGCACCAAACTTGAATTTAATGAAGGTATTACCGCCATTGTTGGCCCCAACGGCAGCGGTAAAAGTAATATCAGCGATGCAGTGCGCTGGGTTTTTGGCGAGCAGTCCAACAAAACCCTGCGTGCCGCCAAAAGCGAGGATGTTATTTTTGGCGGCACCCAAAGCCGCAAGCCCCAGGGCTTTGCCTGGGTCTCCCTTATCATCGATAACTCCGACCGTTCGCTGAATGTGGAAAACGATGAAGTTACCGTTACCCGCAAGCTCTACCGTTCGGGCGAAAGCGAATACCGCATCAACGGCAACCTGGTGCGTATGCGTGATGTTGTGGAACTGTTTTTGGATACCGGCTTGGGCCGCGATGGATATTCCATCATCGGCCAGGGCCGTATTGCCGAAATTGTGGGTGCAAAAAGCACCCAGCGCCGCGAGATTTTTGAGGAAGCTGCCGGCATTGCCAAATACCGCCTGCGCAAAACCGAAGCCGAACGGCGTTTGCAGTCGGCCGAAGATAATATGGTGCGTCTGCGTGACATTCTGGGGGAACTGGAAGGCCGCGTGGAGCCCCTGCGCATTCAAAGCGAAAAGGCTTCCCAGTTCATCGTTTATGCCGAAGAAAAAAAGGCCCTGGAAATTTCGCTGTGGATGGAACGCCTGGATAAGCTGCAGGACCAGCTGAAAACCCAGGAGGATAAGCTGCTTGTTTGCCGCAGCGACCGTGATGCCATTCAGGCCCGCCTGGAAGAACTGGAAAGCGCCATCGACGGCGTGTTCAGCCAGCAGCAGGAGATCATTATCTACATAGACAACCACCGCAGCACCATCAAGGCTTTGGAAGACAGCCTGAGCCACGCCGAGACCGAGATTGCGGTTATGGAGAATAACATCCTCCATGCCAACCAGGAGATCGAGCGTATCCGCGCCGAACTGGAAGGCGCCGGCCTGGCCGAAAGCGATTTGGACCAGCGAATTGCCGAAAAGCAGGCCGCCATTGTGGAAAAGCAGGCCGCCATCGAAGCCAAGCGCAGCGAAATGCTGGCAGCCGCCCAGACTATCCAGGACAGCAAGGGTGAGCTGGCAGCTTTGGCCACCAAAACCGAAGGACTGAAATCTCAGCGTTTTGAGCTGCGGGAAAGCGTAAACAACGCCCGTCAGACCAACGCTTCTTCCCAGAGCCTGATCGAAGACACCGCGGAGCGCATCCGTCTGCTGAAGGAAACTTCCGCCCAGAAGGATGAAAACCTCAACCGTCTGAACAGCGAGCTGCAGGACTGCGAAGGCTTTATTGCCGAACTGCAGGAAAACATCGCCGGGTTGGAAAACTCCCACAAGGGCTACTCTCTCAAACTGGGTTCCCGTGAAGAAAAGCTGCAGACCCTGCAGCAGCAGCAAAGCCAGTTGGACCGCAAGGCCGGCGAACTGCTGCAGCGAGCCCAGCTCCTTTCTGATATGGAAAACAGTCTGGAAGGTTTTGGCCACAGCGTAAAATTCATCATGAAAAGCAGCCTGCGGGGTATCATCGGGCCGGTTTCCAGCCTGATCACCACCGAGGATAAGTATGCCACCGCCATCGAAATTGCCCTTGGCGCTGCCATGCAGAACATCGTTGTAGAAAACGAAGCGGTCGCCAAGCAGGCCATCAGCCAACTCAAGCAGTCCAAATCCGGCCGCTGCACCTTCCTGCCTGTAACTACCATCAAGGGCAGCCGCCTGGCCGATAACGCCGCCTCCTCCAAGGCCGGTTATGTCGGTGTTGCCGCCGACCTGGTCAAGGCCGACAAGCGTTACAGCGGCATCATCGATTCGCTGCTGGGCCGCATCGTTATTGCCGAAAATATCGACCTTGCCGTTGAAATTGCCCGCAGCGGCAGCTATAAATTCCGTGTTGTCACCCTGGATGGCCAGGTGGTAAATGCCGGCGGTTCCCTTACCGGCGGCTATGTGGCAAAAAGTGCCGGTATTTTGGGCCGCCGCAGCGAGATTGAACGCCTGCGTGCCGAGGCCGCGGAATACGCCAAAAAGTCCAAGGAAATGGAAGACGCCATCCAGGTCGCTTCCAACGAACTGGCCTCCATCAAGTCTTCCATCACCGCGGTGGAAGCCGAAAGAAAGACCGCCGGGGAAGACCTGATCGGCGCTCAGGCCGAACTGCGCCGTCTGACCCTCAGCCGTGACGAGGCATTGGAGACCCACCGCCGTGCCGAAAGCGACTATCAGGAAATGTGCGACCGTCTGGAAGAACTGCAGCAGAAGTGCTCTTCTTCCGAAGATACCATCATCGCCCTGACCGGCGAGCTGGAAAACATTGAAAAAGAAATTGCCGCCGATGCCGCACGTCGTGAGGAACTTTCCGCCCAGGTGGAACAGTCCGGCGAACGGTATGGTGCCCTTCAGGTGGATTTTGTTGCCCTTGGCAAAGACCTGGAACTGCTCAGCGATGGCATGAACGGCCTTACCGCCCAGAAGGAAGGCCAGCACCAGCGCCTTTCGGCACTGCAGGAACAGATCTCCGGCAAGGAAGCCGAGATTGCCCAGGTTCGCCAGGATATCGAGGACCGCCGCAGCCGCACCGAACAGGAGCGCCAGCGGGTCGAGACCCTCAACCGAGAAATTGCCGAACGTTCCGCCACCCGCATGGAATTGGAGCAGCAGGTCACACAGCTCCGCCAGCAGGAACGGGAAAGCAACAACACCCGCGAGCAGGTCATGGCCGAACTGACCCGTCTGGAAGAGCGCCATAGCACCATCAACGCCGACTTTGACGGCATTGTCAGCAAGCTTTGGGATGAATATGAACTTTCCCGCAGCCAGGCCCGCGAGGCCGCCATCAAGCTGGAGGATGTTCAAGCCGCCCAGAAGCGCCTTTCCGAACTGAAAAACCGCATCAAGTCGCTGGGCCATGTCAACCTTGCGGCCATTGAAGAATATAAGGAAGTTGCCGAGCGCTATGAATTCCTGCACAGCCAGGTGGAGGATGTGGAAAAATCCAAGAAGGAACTATCCGGCATCATTGCCGACCTGACCAAGGATATGTGCGCCATCTTCCGCGAAAAGTTTGACCGCATCAATGAAGAATTCGGCAAGGTGTTTGTGGAACTCTTCGGCGGCGGCCGGGGACGCCTGGAACTGGCTGACCCCGAAAATATTTTGGAAAGCGGCATCGATATCTTCGTGCAGCCTCCCGGAAAGCTGATCAAAAACCTTTCGTCCCTTTCGGGCGGCGAACAGGCCTTTGTGGCCATCGCCATCTATTTCGCCATCCTGAAGGTAAGCCCCGCGCCCTTCTGCCTGATGGACGAAATTGAAGCCGCCCTGGACGATGTCAATGTGGTTCGTTTTGCCTCTTACATGCGCAACATGACCGCCAAGACCCAGTTCATCACCATCACCCACCGCCGCGGCACCATGGAAGAAGCCGATGTGCTCTACGGTGTTACCATGCAAGAAGAGGGCGTTTCCAAGATCCTGCGTCTGGATGTGGATGAAATTGAAAGCAAACTGGGCATCAAGTAACTATAGGGAGGACTTAACATGGGATTTTTTGCAAATTTGGGTAAGGGCCTGAAGAAGACCCGTGACTCCCTGGTAAAGCAGATCGAACAGGCCGCCTCCGGCTTCGGCAAAATTGACGAGGACCTGTTTGAAGAGATCACCGATATTCTGATCATGGCCGACATCGGCGTTTCCACTTCCGAAAAGATCGTGGACATGCTGCGCGGCCAGGTGAAGGAAAAGGGTATCTCTGATCCTGCCGAGATCAGAGGCCTGCTCAAAGAGATTTTGGCCGGGATGCTGGCCGGAGGGGAAGAGTTGGATCTTTCCACCAAGCCTGCTGTGGTGCTTGTCATTGGCGTAAACGGCGTTGGCAAAACCACCACCATCGGCAAGCTGGCCGCCAAATTTACCGGAGAAGGAAAAAAAGTGCTTCTGGGTGCCGCCGACACCTTCCGTGCTGCCGCCATCGAGCAGCTGGAAGTTTGGGCCGACCGTGCCGGATGCAG
>JAGAPB010000006.1 GCA_017847995.1 Oscillospiraceae bacterium | reverse complement strand
TGGGGCGGTGGTGCAGCCGCTGCTCCAGACCAAGCTGAGCCAGCGCCTGCAGGGCAGCCCTGCGGCGGCGGGCAGGGCCCCATCCCCGGTAGGCCAGGGGCAGTTCCACATTCTCCAGCGCCGTAAGGTCGGGCACCAGATGGAACCCCTGGAACACAAACCCGATCTCGCGGTTGCGAATGCGGGAAAGCTCCTTATCCTTCATCCCATCGATCTGCTTTCCATTCAGGCGGTACTGCCCCGCCGTGGGCCGGTCCAGGCAGCCGATCAGGTTCATCATGGTGGATTTTCCCGAACCTGAACGCCCCACGATGGAGACAAATTCCCCCTCCTCCACTGCCAGTGAGATATTCTTTAGGGCATAAACCGTTTCTTCCCCCATCCGGTACTGCTTGCTGATGTTTTTCAGCTCGATAAGTGCCATACCGCCACCGCCTTTCCTTTCTGTTATGTCCCAAAGGGGCGGCAATATAAAAAAGAAAAGCCGGCACATTTCTGCACCGGCTGTATGATCTTATTTACACATCAAAACGGATGCCCGCCGCGGCACGGATGCGCTCGATGGTGCGGATGACGCCGCGGGTGGTTTCGGTGACACGGGCGGCCTCTTCGGCGGTGCCCACCGGGTCGGTGATCCAACGGTAGAAGGCGTTGGCCTCGAAGCTCATGGGCTTGCGGCTCAGGTCACGGCTGAACAGGTGCTCCCGGTTGCCCTTGATGTCAATAAAGTCCACATGGTCCATGTGTTCAATGGTGTCGATGACGATGATGCCCTTGTCCCCCTGGATGGTGTTCCACTGGTAGTGCTCGCTCATCTTGCTCCAGCCCAGCGAAACGGCGTTGTCGTCATAGCCCAGCAGGGCGGCTCCGGCTCCGTCGGCTCCGGTACGCAGAAAGACGGCGTGGGCGTCTACCTTCAAAGGTTCGCCGAAGAGATAAACGGCGGGATAGACGCTGTATACGCCCATATCCATCAGCCCCCCGGCGCACAGGTCACGGCGGAAGATATTGGGGGTCTCGCCCGCCAGATACTTGGGGTACTTGGAGGAATAGCGGGAGAAATCGAACTTGCACAGGTGGATGCGGCCCAGGCGGGGCAGGGCTTCTTCCAGCTTTTTCAGTTCGGGCATGTGCATGATCTTGATGGCCTCCATGAACACCACCCCCTGCTCGGCGGCGGTATCCAGCAGGTCATCCAACTGGGCCAGAGTGACCACGCAGGTCTTTTCGCAGATAACGTGCTTTCCTGCGGCCAGCATCAGCTTGGCCTGGGGATAGTGGGCCACATTGGGGCTGGCGATGTAAACGGCGTCGATGGTATCGTCGGCAGCCAGCTCTTCCAGGCTGGTGTAGATCTTTTCCACGCCGTATTTGGCGGCAAATTCGCGGCCGCGCTGCTCGGTGCGGGAATAGACAGCCGAAAGCACCAAACCGGGGGTGGACTGCTTTGCCCCCTCGATGAAGGCGTCGGCGATCCAACTGCTTCCTATTGTTGCGTAACGTACCATAAACACGGCACCTCCTGACCAAGTCTTCTGTCTTTCAGTATACCGTTCCCTTGGCTGAAAATCAACCGTTTCCGGGTGAATGGCAGCCCCCGCAAGGGCCAACACTAAGCAGAAAAAGGAGTGACCGCCATGATACACCCCCTCTATCTGCCCCTGCCCCGACGCCTGCCGCCCCGTCTGCCCCGGCACAGGTGGATCCTGGAAGAACAGGAACCATCCTTTGCGAATTTTTCATATTGTTCACAGGAAGATGTGGAAAGCTTAACCGAAATATGCTATACTTTAAGTTCACAGTCGACAGGCTGCCGCCGCCCAAAAACCGACCCATTGGCGGGGCCGCGCCTTTTCCAAAATACAGTACAGGAGATGAATGCATGAGTCACCGACTGGACCGTGTTCAACTGGCGGAAGGGGTTTTCTTTTCCGCAGTGACCGACCCCAAATTCAAACACAACCGAATCTCTGTTAATTTTATCACTCCCCTTACCGCAGAAACGGCCTCCGACAACGCTGTTGTGCCCTTTTTGCTGCGCCGGGGATGCAAAAGCCGCCCCGACTACACCGCGCTGGAACGCCGCCTGTGCCAGCTTTACGGCGCCGGGCTGGATGCCGACGTGCTTCACTTTGGCAAATACCAGATGCTGAGTGTTTCCATCCAGTGTGTGGACGACCGCTTTGCCCTGGAGGGCGAGACCATCACCCGCGACTGCGCCGCCCTGCTGGCCGACATCGCCTTTGACCCCTGCATCACCGCAGGCAGCTTTGACGAGGCCGCCACCGCCCGCGAGCGTCAGTTCATTCTGGACAGCATTGCCGCCGAGATCAACGAAAAACGCAGCTATGCCCTGCTGCGCTGCAAGCAGGAGATGTGCGCCGGCGAACCCGCCGCCCTGCGCAAATACGGCACCGCCGAAACCGCCGCTGCCATCACCGGGCAGTCGGCCGCCGCGGCCTACCGCAACCTGGCCGACAACGCCAACATCGAGATCATGTTTGTGGGCGCCGGCGACCCTCAGGCCGCTTTGGTCATCTTCCAGGAGCTGTTTGGCGGCATGCACCGCAGCAGTTTTGCCTATGAACTGTGCCAGCGTATGCCCGCCCCCCAGCAGGTGCGGGAACATGTGGAAGAAATGGAACTGGCCCAGAGCAAACTGGTGCTGGGCCTGCGTGTGGACGGCGACGAAGAGGACTACGCCGCCCTGCGCCCCATCCGTGTGATGACCGCCCTGTACGGCGGAACCCCCTTCAGCCGCCTGTTCAACCACGTGCGCGAAAAGCTCAGCCTTTGCTATTACTGCGCCGCCCGCTATGATGGAGCCACCGGACTGATGATGGTGGACTGCGGCATTGAAAGTGAAAACAAGCAGAAGGCCCAGGATGAAATTCTGGCCCAGCTGAAGGTGATGCAGGAGGGCGGCTTTACCGACGAGGAACTGCAGTCCACCCGTTTGGCCCTGCGCGGCGCCATGAAGTCCACCACCGACTCGCTGGGCGGCATTGAAAGCTGGTACCTGGTGCAGATTTTGATGAACAGCGAGGTTTCGCCCCATCAGAACGCCGAGGCCATGTCGGATATCACCCGGGAACAGGTGATCGAAGCCGCAAACCGGGTCCATCTGGATACCGTATTCTTCCTGAAAGCGAAGGGAGGCGACGCCCAATGAAAAACACCGTAAAATCCAACCGTCTGGGCGAAAGCTACCTGCGTGTGGAGCATCCCTCCGGACTGACCATGCTGCTTTGCCCCATGAAGGGCTTTTCCTCGGCCTACGCCATGTTTGGCACCAAGTACGGCTCGGTGGACACCACCTTCAAAACCGACGCTGATGAAGATTACATCACCGTGCCCGAGGGCATTGCCCACTTTTTGGAACACAAGCTGTTTGAAAGCGAGGACGGCGACGCATTTGCCCGCTATGCCGCCACCGGTGCTTCGGCCAACGCCTACACCAGCTTTGACCGCACCGCCTATCTGTTCAGCTGCACCGAAAACTTTAAGGAATCCATGGAGATTCTGCTGGACTTTGTGACCCATCCCTACTTTACCCAACAGACGGTGGAAAAGGAACAGGGCATCATCGGCCAGGAGATCCGCATGTACGACGATGTGGCCGACTGGCGGGTGATGTTTGGCCTGCTGGGCAGCCTGTACCACAACCATCCGGTGCGCATCGACATTGCCGGCACGGTGGAAAGCATCGCCCAGATCGACGCCGACCTGCTCTACCGCTGCTACAACACCTTCTATAACCTGCGCAACATGGTGCTGGTGGTGGCCGGCAACTTTGACCCCGACGTGGTCATCAAACTGGCCGATAAGATCCTCAAGCCCGCCCCCCCCATGAGCATCAGCCGCAAATCGCCCCCCGAACCCGACACCGTGGCCAAGACCCGCACCGAGGTCTCGCTGCCCATTTCCATGCCGGTGTTCCAGCTTGGCTTCAAGGGTACTCCCGGCGACGCCGCCCGCAACCTGAAAAGCCAGGTGGAAAACGAGATTTTGCTGGAGATCATTGCCGGCGAATCCTCCCACCTTTACCGCAGGCTGTACGACCAGGGGCTGATCAACGCCACCTTCAGCTTTGAGGTGATGGCCGGACGGGACTATCTGGCCAGCCTGTATGAGGGCGAAAGCCGTGACCCCGACGCTGTTGCAGCCGCCATCCGCCAGGAGGTGGCCCGCCTGCGGGCCGAGGGCATTGACCCCGAAGACTTTGCCCGCTGCAAGCGTGCCGCCTATGGCCGCTATATCGGCATGTTTGCCAAGGTGGAGGCCATTGCCGGTTTGATGATGCTGGCCGAATTTGCCGGCGTTGATATGTACGAATTTCCCGAATGGGTGGCCAATGTCACCCTGGAGGACCTGACCCTGCGCCTGCAGCAGGACTTTGACCCCGAACGCAGCGCTCTGTCGGTGGTCACCCCCTCCAAGTAAAAAACCATTCCGGGGCGAACTTTTCGCCCACGAAAGGACGTTGCATTTTATGGCAGACATCGTAAGCTTCCCCGCCCTGGGGCTGAACATTCCGGTTGACCCCATTCTCACCAAGATCGGGCCCATCGACATCCACTGGTATGGCATCATCATCGCCATCGCTTTTTTGGTGGGCGGTGCCATTTTGGCCAGGCTCAGCCCCATTGTGGGCATCAACGCCGACCGCTCCTTCGATGTGCTGATGGGAGCCTTTCTGGGCGGCGTCATCTGCGCCCGCATCTACTATGTGGCCTTCAAATGGGACTATTACCAAAACCACCTGGACCAGGTATGGCATATCTGGGAAGGTGGCCTGGCCATCTACGGCGGCCTGATCGGCGGTGTTCTGGTAGGCATGCTTATCTGCAAATTGCGCCGGGTAAAAATTCTGCCCATGCTGGATTGTGCCGGTATGGGTCTGCTGGTAGGACAGGCCATTGGCCGCTGGGGCAACTTTATCAACATGGAGGCCTTTGGCGGCAACACCACCCTGCCCTGGGGCATGACCAGCGAAAGCATTTCCTACTATCTGCAAAGTGTATCGGCCGAATTGGCCGCCCAGGGCATCACCGTGGACCCCGCCCTTCCGGTCCACCCCACCTTCCTGTACGAATCGCTGTGGAATATGGTCGGCTTTTTCCTTCTGCTGCTTGTTGTTTTGCCCCGCCGCAAATTTGACGGCCAAATTTTCCTGGGCTATGTGCTTTGGTACGGTTTGGGCCGCTACTGGATCGAAGGCCTGCGCACCGACAGCCTGATGTGGGGCCCCTTCCGCGTTTCGCAGCTGGTGGCCGCCGTATGCGCCCTGGTCTCTCTCATCGTATTGATCATCTGCCTGCTGCGCTGGAAGGCCGGCAAAACCAAGCCCCTTTATTGCCACAGCGAAGAAAGCGCCCTGGCCGTAAGCGGCGAGCTGTACGGCAAAAAGAAGGCCGTTCCCGCCGAAGAAGCCGCCGAAGACGCTTCTTCCGAAGAAAAGGAGGAAAACTGAGATGTCTGCACAGATCATTGACGGCAAGGCCGTTTCGGCCAGCCTGCGCCAGGCCATCAAGGCCGAAACCGCCCAGCTTTCCGCCTCCGGAACCACCCCCGGCCTGGCGGTCATTCTGGTGGGCGATGACCCCGCCAGCCACGTCTATGTAAACAACAAAAAGAAGGGCTGCGCCGAAGTGGGCTTTTACTCCGAAGTTTACGAGCTGCCCGCCAGCACCACCCAACAGGAACTGCTGGCCCTGGTGGAAAAGCTGAACAAGCAGGAAAATATCCACGGCATTCTGGTGCAGTCCCCCCTGCCCAAACACCTGGACGAAGAGGCCGTTGTGCTGGCCATTGACCCCAACAAGGATGTGGACGCCTTCCACCCCGTTAATGTGGGGCACATTATGATCGGCGACTACCGCTTTTTGCCCTGCACCCCCGCCGGCATCATGGAACTGCTGAAGGCGGTGGACATTGACCCCAAGGGCAAGGAATGTGTGGTCATTGGACGCTGCAACATTGTGGGCAAGCCCATGGCCATGCTGCTGCTGCACGCCCACGGCACCGTTACCATCTGCCACAGCCGCACCAAAGATCTGGCCGAAGTGACCCGCCGGGCCGATATTCTGGTTTCGGCAGTGGGCAAGGCAGGGTTTGTTACCGCCGATATGGTCAAGCCCGGCGCTGTGGTCATCGACGTTGGCATGAACCGCAATGCCCAGAACAAGCTGTGCGGAGACGTTGATTTTGAGGCCGTGAAGGAGGTTGCCGGCTACATTACCCCCGTGCCCGGCGGCGTTGGCCCCATGACCATCACCATGCTGCTGCGCAACACTTTGACCGCCGCAAAGAATGTCTAAAAAAACGCCAAAACACCGCATTATTTGGGCGTTTTGCCCTTGACAGGGTGGTACCTGTATGGTAAAATGACCATTGCCGCATGTTCCGGGTATAAGTCTGCCCCTGCGCGGGTGGCACCCAGTGATGACAGCGAGACTAAACGAAAGAGGAATTCTGAATGTACGCAGTAATTATGACCGGCGGCAAGCAGTATCAGGTAAACGAAGGCGACGTAATCTTCGTTGAAAAGCTGGACGCCGAAGCTGACACTGAAGTGGTTTTTGACCAGGTTCTGATGATCGGCAAAGAAAAGACCCAGAAGATCGGCACCCCCACTGTAAAGGGCGCCACCGTAACCGCCAAGGTTCTGAAGAACGGCAAGGGCAAGAAGATCCGTGTATCCACCTACCGTCCCAAGAAGGGCAGCAAGCGCACCCTGGGCCATCGTCAGCCTTATACCAAGGTTGAGATCATTGCCATTTCTGACAAGAAGGCTAAGGCCGCAGAACCCGCTGCAGAAGAAAACAAGTAAGAAAGCTGAGGTGTAACATAGATGGCACATAAAAAAGGTGTAGGCTCTACCAAGAATGGTCGAGATTCCGAATCGAAACGCTTGGGCGTTAAGCGCGCCGACGGTCAGCAGGTTCTGGCCGGCAACATCCTGGTTCGCCAGCGTGGTACCCACATCCATCCCGGTGAAAATGTGGGCATCGGCTCTGATGACACCCTGTTCGCTCTGACCAGCGGCAAGGTCAAGTTCGAGCGCGTAGGCAAGGATCGCAAGAAGGTTTCTGTATATCCTGCCAACTAAACGAAACAATAACCGTAAAAGAAAACTCCGGGAATTCCTGGGGTTTTCTTTTTTCCGGCGGAACTGTTCCGCCCCAAAGAAGGAGGATGCCCCATGTCCATGTTTGTCGATCAGGCCACCATCACCGTAACCGCCGGCAAGGGCGGCGACGGGGCCGTTTCTTTTCATCGTGAAAAATATGTAGCGGCAGGCGGCCCCGACGGCGGCGACGGAGGCCGCGGCGGCGACGTTGTTCTGGTGGTGGATGACCACCTTTCCACCCTGCTGGATTTCAAATATAAAAAGCGCTATAACGCCCCCAACGGTGAAAACGGCCGGGGCAAGCGCTGCTTTGGCAAATCGGCCGAAAAGCTGGTCATCAAAGTGCCCCGCGGCACCGTGGTGCGCAATGCCGAAACCGGCCTTGTTATGGCCGATATGTGGGATGACCAGCCTGTAGTCATTGCCAGAGGCGGCCGCGGCGGCTGGGGCAACAGCCACTTTGCCAGCGCCACCCGCCAGGTGCCCAACTTTGCCAAGCCCGGCATGCCCGGGCAGAGCTTTCAGCTTCAGCTGGAGCTGCGCCTGCTGGCCGATGTGGGCCTGGTGGGCTTTCCCAATGTGGGCAAATCCACCCTTATCTCGGTGGTAAGCCATGCCCGCCCCAAAATTGCAAACTACCACTTTACCACCCTGGAACCTGTGCTGGGCGTGGTAAAAATGGATAATGAAAAGAACTTTATTATGGCCGATATCCCCGGTCTGATCGAAGGCGCCAGCGAAGGGGTTGGCCTAGGCCACGAATTTTTGCGCCATGTGGACCGCTGCCGCCTGATCGTGCATGTGGTGGATGTTTCGGGCTGCGAGGGTCGTGACCCCAAGGAAGACTTTGAAAAGATCAACTACGAGCTGCGCAACTTCAGCGCCGAACTGGCCGAACGCCCCCAGATCGTAGCTGCCAACAAGTCCGACATCGCCACCCCCGAACAGATTGCCGAATTCAAGGCATACATTGAAGAACAGGGCCTGCCCTTCTTTGAAATTTCGGCCGCCACCCGCCAGGGCACCGACCCCCTGATCGGCCGTGTGGCCGCCATGCTGGACCAGCTCCCCCCCATCAAGCGCTATGAGGTGGAACAGACCCCCGAAGAGGTCTCCCCCACCGAAAAGCTGGATTGGCACAAGTTTACCATCACGGTGGACGACGACGGCGTGTACGTGGTGGAGGGCGACTGGCTGGCCCGCACCCTGGGCATGGTCGACCCCGACGACTACGAATCGCTGCAGTATATGCAGCGCGTGCTGCGCGACAGCGGTATATTTGACACGCTGGAAGAAATGGGCATCCAGGAAAACGACACTGTTGACATCCTGGGCTTTGAATTCGACTACGTTCGCTAAAAACAGCCCTGTAACGGCATTTCTGCCGCCGACCATAAGAAGGAGTGATCACCACGCTGGAGGCCATGCGACCCAATGTGGAACCCAAACAAATGAATCCGCTGACCCTTGCCTTTGTGGGGGATGTTGTGTTTGAGCTGCTGGTGCGTCAGCGCCTGGTGGCCGACGGCGACCGCCCCGTGGGGCAGCTGCACAATATGGCGGTTGCCCAGGTGAAGGCTTCGGCCCAGGCGGCGGCCTATCATCTGCTGGAGCCTGTGCTGGATGAAGAGGAGATGTCCATCCTCAAGCGCGGGCGCAACTCCCATTCGGTGCATCCGCCCAAAAATGCCAATCCCCAGGACTACCGCAAGGCCACCGGTGTGGAAGCCCTGTTCGGCTATCTTTATCTCAAGGGCCGCACCGGGCGTGTGGAAGAACTGTTCCGGCTGATCGCCCAAAACCAATCCCATCCCGAAAACGAGTAACAGGAGGCGCCATGAATCTGAACCGTTCTGACCGCAAAAAACTGGCGGTCAACCTGCTTTTTGAACTGTTGGGAAGCGCCATTTATTCAGTTGGTATCCACTGCTTTACCGCCCCCAATCACATTGCCCCCGGCGGCGTTACCGGTCTGGCCACACTGGCCAACTATCTGTGGGGGCTGCCCATCGGTCTGGTGACCATGGCCATCAATCTGCCTTTGCTGCTGTTGGCCTGGAAGTTCCTTGGACGCCACTTCACCATCCGCACCTTTGTCACCGTGACCATGCTGACCGCCGTAATGGACCTGGCCATGCCCATGGTTCCCGTTTACACCGGCGACCCCATTCTGGCCGGTTTGTTTGGCGGCGTGTGCAGCGGCGCAGGGCTGGGCCTTGTGTTTATGCAGGGCAGCACCACCGGCGGCACCGACATCGCCTGCCGCCTGGTGCAGCGCAAGTATCCCCATATGCCGGTGGGCCGGCTCATCCTGCTGTTTGACGCTGTTGTGCTGCTGTGCGGCGCATTGGTTTACCAGAATATTGAGACCCTGCTTTATGGCATGATCGCCATTTTCACCTCCACCCAGGTCATCGACAAGGTGCTGTACGGCCTGGATTCGGGCCGTATGCTGATGGTGATGTCGGAGCATTCCCGCGAGATCGCCGACGCCATCATTGCCCGTGTGGGCCGCGGCGTCACCTTTTTGGAGGGGGAAGGGGCCTTCAGCGGGCAGCAGCGCAAGGTGCTGCTGTGCGCCGTGCGCACCCCCCAATATTTCCGCATCAAATCCATCATCAACGAGATCGATCCCAACGCCTTTTTGATCGCAGCCGAAGCCAGCGAAATTTTGGGCTACGGCTTTAACCCCATCAATTCGCAGAAGTGACCGTTGGCCGCACAGCGGCAAAGGAGCGCTATGACCGATTTTTTGCCTATTACAAAAAAAGAAATGGACGCCCGCGGCTGGGACCAGGCAGATTTTGTTTTTGTCACCGGCGACGCCTATGTGGATCACCCCAGTTTTGGTGTTGCCATCCTTTCCCGCCTGCTGGAGTCGATGGGATTCCGGGTGGCGATTCTCAGCCAGCCGGATTTTCGTTCTGAAAAGGACTTCCGCCGCTTTGGACGTCCCAAATACGCCTTTTTGATCACCGCCGGCGCCATCGACAGCATGGTGGCCCACTACACCGCCGCCAAGCGCCTGCGCAGCGACGATGCCTACACCCCCGGCAACAAGGCCGGCAAGCGTCCCGACCGGGCTGCCACGGTGTACAGCCAATTGGCCAAGCAGGCCTATCCCGACTGCCCTGTTGTGTTGGGCGGCATCGAGGCCAGCCTGCGCCGCTTTGCCCACTACGACTATTGGGATGACTGCGTGCATCCCTCCATTTTGGTCAGCTCCGGGGCCGATATTGTCAGCTACGGCATGGGCGAACACCAAACCGCCGAACTGGCCCGCCGCTTTGCCGAAGGAAAAACCGTAAAGGAAATGCGGGATATTCGGGGCATCTGCTACCTTACCGACCCGGGTGAGGCCCTGCCCGACCTTGGCGAGCATGTTTCCTGTGCCTCCTACGAAAAGGTGCGGGAAAACAAGCTGGCCTATGCCAAGGCCGCTGCCCTGCAATTGAGCGAACAGGACGGCATTTACGGCAAACCCATCGTGCAGAAGCACGGCGACCGCTTTTTGGTGCAGACTGCACCCTCCCCTGTGCTGACCCGCGAGGAACTGGACGAGGTTTTCTCCCTTCCCTTCCAGCGCTACTATCACCCCAGCTATGAGGCGCTGGGCGGCGTAAAGGCCATCGAAGAGGTGGAATTTTCCATCATGCAGAACCGCGGCTGCTTTGGTGCCTGCAATTTCTGCGCCATTGCCATGCACCAGGGGCGCCAGGTGGTCAGCCGCAGCCAGGAATCTATTCTGGCCGAGGCCGAATCCTTCACCCGCAATCCCCGCTTCAAGGGGTACATCCACGATGTGGGCGGCCCCACCGCCAACTTCCGCCACCCCGCCTGCCAAAAGCAACTGACCCACGGTGTTTGCAAAAACCGCAAATGCCTGGCCCCCACCCCCTGCAAAAACCTCATCGCTGACCACAGCGATTACATCGACCTGCTGCGCAAGCTGCGGGCTATTCCCAAGGTGAAGAAGGTCTTTATCCGCTCGGGCATCCGCTTCGACTATGTGAACCAGGACAAGAGCGGCCTGTTTATGGATGAACTGGTGCGCCACCATGTCAGCGGCCAGTTGAAGGTTGCCCCCGAACACTGCGCCAACCCGGTGCTGGAAAAGATGGGCAAGCCCGCCGTTTCTTCCTTCGAGACCTTCTGCAAAAACTTCTATTCCGCCACCAAGCGGGCCGGCAAGGAACAGTACCTTGTCCCCTATCTGATGTCCAGCCACCCCGGCAGCCGTCTGCAGGACGCCGTGGAGCTGGCCGTTTGGCTCAAGCGTAACCACATGCGCCCCGAGCAGGTGCAGGACTTTTATCCCACACCCGGCACCATTTCCACCGCCATGTTCTACACCGGGCTGGATCCTTATACCCTCAAGCCGGTGTATGTAGCCCGCACCCCGGCCGAAAAACGCCAGCAGCGCATTCTGCTGCAATACTTCAAGCCCGAAAACCGCCGGGAAGTGACCGCCGCCCTGATCGCCGCCGGACGCCGCGACCTGATCGGCAACGGACCCGACTGCCTGGTGCCTGCCCCCAGCGGCCAAAAACGTCCCCAGCAGGGCACAAAAACCGGGGAACACCGCAGCCAGGGCCGTGCCCCGCAAAGCAGCCGCCCCTCCGGAGCCAAGGGCGCCAAGCGCGGCCGCCGCTGAGTTTTGGAGGTACCCCATGGCAAAGCGCAAAAGAAAAAAATCCTTTGAAGGGCTGGTCGTGTTTCTGCTTTTCTGCATTCTGCTGACCCTGCTCTTTTTGTCGGCACTGGTGGCCCACCAGATGGGTTATCTGCAGGAGCTGAACCTGCCCGACCTGCCCTTCCTCAAACAGCCGGAAAGTTCGGCTTCTTCTGAAGAGCTGCCCGCCGATGCCCCGGATGAAAGCCTGCCCCAGGTAAAGATCTGCTACATCGATGTGGGGCAGGGCGACAGCACCCTCATCGTTGCCCCCGAGGCCACGGTGCTCATTGACGGCGGTACCCCCGCCCAGGGCAGCACCATCTATGATCTGCTGAAGGAAGAAAACATCGACCGGCTGGATTATGTCATCAACACCCACCCCCACTCCGACCACGTGGGCGGCCTGGCTAGGGTCGTTCGCAGCCTGGGCAGCGGCAATGTGGGCAAAGTGCTGGTCACCGAATATCCCCCCGAGCTGGAACCTGACATTCAGTCCTGGCCGCAGTTTTTGGAAACCGCTGAAATTATGGGTGCCGAAATAGAAACCGCCGCCCCCGATACCAGCTACGACCTGGGCGGAGGAGCCACCCTGACCATTCTTGGCCCCACCCGGCTGCAGGATGACATGAACGACAACTCCATCGTTTGCCGTCTCGATTTTGGCGAGGCATCCTTCCTGTTTGCCGGCGACTGCGGCGTGGACGCCCTGCGGGAACTGAGCGAACAGGGCAGCGCCCTGGAGGTGGACATTCTGAAGGTGTGCCACCACGGCAGCAGTTCTTCCACCGATTCGGTGGTGCTGCGCATGACCAACCCCAAGGCGGCGGTCATCAGCTGCGGGGCCGAAAATGACTACGGCCACCCCCACCGGGAAGTGACCGCTCTGCTGGAAGAACGGAATATCCCCTGCTTCCGCACCGACCTGCAAGGTGACATTTGGCTGACCACCGACGGCCAGACCATTATGGCCCGGGCCGACCACGGCCAGCAGGTACCCTGGACCGTAAACGCAAAGTAAAAAAAGCTTGCATTTTGCGCCAAAAATGGATAAAATGGGTGTGTTAAAAGGGAGTAGCAAGCAGCCTGCGGCTGTAGCATTGGCGTCAATTCGATCGCTTGATCCGCTTATGCTTTTAATTGCAAGACTTTTATCTGCTGTACTGCAGATAAAAGTCTTTTCTTTTTTCTCCTGTAATATAACTCAAACAAAATACTGACAAAGAAAGGACCGGTAGAAATGATCGAAACCCTTCTGCGGAGCTTCCTGGAGCCTACCGCGACCCAGTGGATGCAGTACATCGCCATGTGGATCATCGGCGGCATTCTCATCTATCTGGCCATCAAAAAAGACATGGAACCCACCCTTCTGCTGCCCATGGGCTTTGGCGCCATTCTGGTCAATCTTCCCTTCTCGGGCGCTGTTACCCAGTATGTAAACGGCGTTGCAGAAGAAATTGGCCCCCTGGATGTACTGTTCAACGCAGGCATTGCCAACGAGCTGTTCCCCCTGCTGCTGTTCATCGGCATCGGCGCCATGATCGACTTTGGCCCCCTGCTGACCAACCCCAAGCTGTTCATGTTTGGCGCCGCCGCCCAGTTCGGCATCTTCTTTACCCTGTGCATGGCACGCCTGTTCGGCTTCAGCATGGTTGATGCCGCCTCCATCTCCATCATCGGCGCAGCCGATGGCCCCACCGCCATCTTTGTTTCTCAGTTCCTGGAATCCGGCTACGCCCCCGCCATCCTAGTGGCTGCCTATTCCTATATGGCACTGGTTCCCATCATCCAGCCCCCTGTCATCCGTCTGATCACCACCAGGGAAGAACGCCGCATCAAGATGCCCTATCAGCAGGCCGATGTTTCCAAGGCTGTTCGCATCCTCTTCCCCATTGTCATCACTGTGATCGCCGGTCTGTTCGCCCCCAAGTCGGTGGCTTTGGTCGGTTTTCTGATGTTCGGCAACCTGCTGCGCGAATGCGGTGTGCTGGGCTCCCTTTCCGAAACCGCCCAGAAGGAATTTGCCAACATCATCACCCTGCTGCTGGGCCTTTCCATCTCTCCCAAGATGCAGGCCGAAGCTTTCCTCAAGCCCGAAACCCTGCTCATCATGCTGCTGGGCCTGGTTGCCTTCATCTTTGACACCGTGGGTGGTGTTCTGCTGGGTAAACTGTTCAACCTGTTCAGCAAGACCAAGATCAACCCCATGATCGGCGCTGCCGGCATTTCGGCCTTCCCCATGGCCAGCCGCACCGTACACAAGATGGGCCTGGAAGAAGACAAGCAGAACTTCCTGCTGATGCACGCTGCCGGCGCCAACGTTGCCGGTCAGATCTCTTCGGTCATTGCAGGCGGTCTGATCCTGGCCTTCTTCGGCTAAAAAAGGAGGAACAAACATGGATTTTGCAGCTTTTATCGATTCTTTGCAGTACATGGGCTACGGCATGGCCGGCATCTTTGTCATCATCGGACTGATGTCCCTGGTGGTAATGCTGCTGCGCAAGCTCTTCCCTGTAAAGAAGTAAATTTTATCAAGAAAAAGGACTCTCGCCCGAGAGTCCTTTTTTGCACGACAAAACACCCCCGGCCGCGCTGCCGGGGGTGTTTTGCTTTGGTTAGGAAAGGGGTAAAGTTGAGGATAAGCGCATTGGCTTATTTTGCTACATAGATTTCGGTAGGACTATCGGCACCGCCGATGACGCCAACCGCTGCCTCGGTGCTTTCGGCAACCGCAACCGGCAAATCATACTGGTAGTAGTATTCTTCCCACACCCAGTCGGGGAAAACAGTCATCACCTTTTCGGGCAGGTCTTCGGGCCGGATCTGCAGATATCCGCCGAAGCCGCCCTCCTTGTCGTAGATGGTAACGGTCATAACAGCATTATCGACACAGCCGATGTTGAACAAATTGGCCTTGATCTGGGCCAGATGGGCGGGGTCGGTGACCTCGGCAACCATATCGTTGGTTTCGGGGTCATAGTTGTAGTGCATGTTCTTGGTAAAATCGGTGACGTCGGTGCCGGTGTTGGCGCTCATCATAATGGGCGATTCGCCGCCGTGGTAGCCGCCGTTTTCATAGTAAACACGCACACTGCCGATGTCGTTCATCTGGGGGGCGGTCAACTGGTACAGGCCCAGTTGATCCAGCACCTGCAGGGTATTGGTGTAGCTGGAACGAACCACCACATAGCCGCCGTTGTAGGCGTTCTGGGTCAACTGCAGGTTGTTGACCGGAACAGCCGGCACAAAGGTGATATTGCAGGGGGCCAGCTCGGTGTTGTGTTCCAGTTCGGTCAGGTCTTCGGCCAGCATATCGGCCTCCAGGGCATCCATAATGCGCTGCATGTCGGCCTGGCTGGTGATCTCAGCCATATAGAGGCCCAGAGC